>CAYRSF010000027.1:0-5437 GCA_964427035.1 uncultured Alistipes sp. | reverse complement strand
TATTTCGGGGCGGGAGATTCCGGCGGAATAAGAGTTGAAAAATTTTGCAGAACGTAATAAAAGACGTATCTTTACCACGAGAGGGACGAAAAAGAAAATTTGAATATTTATATATAGTAATATGAGAAAGTATTTGGTATTGTTGGCGGCGGTTTTGGCTGCATCGTGCGTTCGCGAGACGACGGAGAGCATAGTTTCCGATTCGGGCGTAAGCGATACGGCGGCGACGAAACTCGTCTTTACGTCGGAGAATGCCGAGCGCGGCGAACTTATGGTCTGTTTCGAAGAAGATGCGATAGCGAACATCGAGACCTCGGTTTCGCGGTCGGCTCATACGCGTTCGGGTATCGAGAGTTTCGATGCCGTGCTCGAACGGGTGGGAGTGAAATCGATGCACCGGCTCTTTCCGGTCGATGCCCGCAACGAGGAGCGCACCCGCGAAGCCGGTCTGCATCGCTGGTATGTAGTGGAGTTCGATGAAGATGCGGATCTCGACGCTGCGGCTTTGGCTATGGCGGAGGTCGCAGAGGTGCAGCGGGTCGAATTCAACCAGAAACTGATGTCGGTTCACGACGGCAAGTTCATTCCGCTGTCTGAAAATATGACCGATGCATCCGCTTCGTCCACGCGTGCGGCAACATATCGGTTCAACGATCCCGACCTGCCGAAACAGTGGCACTACATCAATATCGGCGATACGTCGGTGTATTCGGGAGCGAAAGCCGGTGCGGACGTCAATTGCGGCGAGGCATGGAAATTGTGTGCCGGCGACCCGAGCATCGTCGTCGCCATCGTCGATAACTGCGTTCAGTGGGACCATCCCGATTTGGCAGCCAACATGTGGGTCAATCCCCGCGAGAGCAGCGGCAAATCCGGAGTCGATGACGACGACAACGGATATGCGGACGATATCCACGGCTACAACTTTTACAGCAATACGGTTCTTACGATAAGCGACCCGTTGCCGGAGTATGGTTCCGAGCACGGAACCCACGTTGCGGGAACCGTCGCTGCGGTGAACAACAACGGTACGGGCATCTGCGGTATTGCGGGCGGTACGGGCAAAAATGACGGCGTGAAACTGATGTCGTGCCAGATTTTCCATAACAGTCAGGGTACTAATGCGAGAGCGACGGCTCCGGCAATCAAGTATGCGGCGGACAACGGCGCATCGATAATCCAGTGCAGTTACGGATACAAGGCAGGTTCGTGTATGTCGGATGCGCAGTATGCACGCGACGACAGTGCCGAGAAGGCTGCCATAGATTACTTCATCGGAACCAAGAACAACGATGTAACGGACGGCGGTCTGGCAATTTTCGCCGCAGGCAACGACATGCGCAACGTATCGGGCTATCCGGCTGCATACCGCGACTACATCTCGGTAACGGCGATGTCGTGCGACTATACTCCGGCATACTACACCAACTACGGACCGGGCTGCAACGTCGCGGCTCCGGGCGGCGACGTATATCAGAATTATTGGGATACGGACAATATCGAATCGACTCCGGACAAGCCGTCTTCGCAAATACTCTCGACCATTCTCGACGGCAAGTATGCTTTCGCTCAGGGAACGTCGATGGCATGTCCTCACATGTCGGGCGTAGCGGCACTCGGACTTTCGTATGCGCACAAACTCGGCAAGCACTTTACGCTCGACGAGTTCAAGACGCTGCTGCTTACGTCGGTGAACGATATCAACCGCTACTGTACGGGAGAGAAGTATTACGTAAACGACAGCGGCATGAAGACTCCGCTCAACCTGTCGCCTTACAAAGGCAAGATGGGTACGGGATGTATCGACGCTTATCAGGTGCTGCTCAATATCGAGGGTACGCCGTGCGTTCCGGTAAGGGTCGGCACGAAGCAGGCGGTGGACATTACGCATATCGTCGGCGGCGGTGCTGCCAACATGACGTTCCTCGGCGTGGAAATCTCGAATGAGGACAAGGCGAAAGTCGGATTGGAGGGCTCGCTTACCGTATCGTCGTCGGGCAAACTCTCCATCAAATGCACCAAGTCGGGTTCGGCGCGTATCAGAATTCGCTTCATTGCGGGCGGCAATACGGCAGGTACGGATACGACCATGGGCGGCATGGAGTTGTCGAAAGAGTTCGTCGTGGTGGCTCGCGGATTCTCGCGTAACGACGGTTGGTTATAAATTTATATGTTATATCGAGAGACTATGAAAAAATTCGGAATATTTATGGCGGCAGCGGTCATCGCGCTCATATCGGCAGTATCGTGTACCGAACCGACCAAATCGAATGAAAATGTTGCCTATGCAGCAATCGAGGGCGAGTGGCACATGACATCGTGGAGCGGAGAGATGTCCGAGAGCATCGACTTATACGTAAAGTTCGACGCCGACCGCACATTCGTGCTCTATCAGAAGTTGAAGACGCAGTATTTCGTCAAGTATGCCGGTCAGTATTCGATTGCCGACAACGTGCTTACGGGCGTATACGACGACGATAAACCGTTCAACTCGTCGTACAACGTGGATTTCAACAGCGACAATACGCGACTGACGCTTTCGAGCCGGGAATATCCGGACGATATCACCATCTTCGCAAGGGAGCCGATTCCGTCCACCGTGGTCGATGGAACAAGAAGCCTGACCTCCCATGGAGAAAAGGTATTGAACATCAAGAAATTTTTATAACGCAAGTCGTTTCGACATCGTTAAAAAGCCGCCTGAAAAGGCGGCTTTTTGCTTCGTTATGCCGAGGCGAACGGAAATCACTCCTCCGTTTCGCAGCCGCAGAAGCCCATCTCCGATGCCGCCTTTTCGCGGCTCATGCAGAAGTATACCGCCTCCGCTTCGGTGCATAATTCACCCGCTTCATTATAAATGCGTGCCTCCACCGTAACGACGTTGCGGCATCGCTCTACTATCGACGACCGCAATGTCAGCCGGTCGTTAGACGTACTTACCGGTTTCCGATATTTTGTGGTCATGCGCGAAGTTACACCGGCAGTTTGCAGTTTCCGCATGATTGTCCAGCCGCATATCTCGTCGAGCAGCAGGGCTTGAATGCCGCCATGCAGCGTGTTAGACCAACTTTCGAATCTCGATTCGGGATGCCACGTGCTGACTATTTCGTCCCCGTCCTCGAAGAACTCCATTTTGGCTCCCGTATCGTTTGTCGGACAACATCCTACGCAGTTGAAGCCTGCGTGCCCGACAAAAGGATTTTTGAGTTTTTTCATATCCGTATTATTCATGTCCTGCCGGCAAAATTACGAAAATAAATGCAAATCCGGAATGCCCGCAGAGCGTTGAATCCCCGAAATGCGCCCGGGCGACTCGGGATAGGCGAATCATGGTTGTTATGCGTTAAAAACGGGGCGGCGAATCCGAGAAATCGTGTGCGGAACGTTAAATTTTCTTAAATTAAGAATTCTTATGCGATATCCCGCCATGATGCTGTTCGATTTAACGAAAATTTTCTATATTTGTCTTTGTTAAGGGATTCACCCCGAGACAAGACATATTCAGATGAAAGTGTTTTCGCTTTTGTCCTTATGTGAGAATGTGGAAGTTTTCAGATGTAAGAGGACAACGAACAGCACTCATTTCTTGTTTAGATCATGGCGCGGCGTACTTTCTGATGCCGATTTGCTCCATATCTATTCAGGTGTGGGGTATCGCGTCGTTTATTCTTACTGGGTCTTTCCACAACCTTCACATAGATAAACGAAATTCAACTCCACACTTTCTGTATTTTAATAACCTGCCGTATTGGAGTTGTTCGGTAGACAACATTTGCCTTGAAATGAAAATTCGTAATGCAAAAAAATGTCGTCGCGGACTGAATTCGTATTCATGTCCGGGAATGAGGACAGTCCGCGTATGCGTCGAAACGGGGTTTGAGAATTCATCAGGAGATTTCGATATGGATATAGGCGGATGGGAAACGGGAGACGAAGACAACGGAGGGAAAGCAGAATAAATAACCCCAAATATATAATATTATGAAAAACAAACGATTTATTACATTTTCTGTTGCGGCTGCCTTGATGGTGGGCTGCACGACCGATCCGACCGACATCGGTGTCGGTGTTGCGGATCGCATTCCGCTGCAATTGAGCGGCGACATCGAACAGGTGGCTGCGACCCGAGTCAATGATTCGGGATTCTGCAATGGCGATGCCGTCGGAATCTATGTCGTAAACTATGTCGGCGGTGCTCCCGGCGTAATGCTCGACAGCGGCAATCAGGCGGACAATGTCCGCTTCGAATACAATGAAGCCGATGCCCGGTGGACGCCCGAGTACGACGTGTACTATTACGACAAGACCACCCATGTGGATATCGTCGGCTACTATCCGTATCTGTCGGCAGCAGTCGATGTAAACGACTATCCGTTCGAGATTGTGAAAGATCAGTCCGCCGATGCGGCAAACGGTCAGTTGGGCGGTTACGAGGCGTCGGATTTCCTGTGGGGCAAGGCGGCTGATATAACGCCGTCCGGGCAGCGGGTGAATATCGTTTACAGGCATCGCATGGCCGGCGTGCTTGTCGAACTTGCCGAAGGGGCGGGTTTTGCCGACGGAGAGTGGATGAATATAGAGAAACAGGTGCTGGTAACCAATACCGTGCGCAAGGCTTCTGTCAATCTTTCGACGGGCGAGGTGATCCCTGAGGGCGAAGTGCCGGCACCCGGAATCGTGCCGTACCGGGACGGCGGTGCATTCAGGGCAGTGGTCGTCCCTCAAACGGTGGCGGCTTCGGCGGCATTGTTCAATATTACCGTGGACGGCACGTCGTACGTTTTCCGCAAATCTGAGCCGTTCGAATACGTTTCGGGCAAACTGCACAAGTTCACTGTCGAGGTGTCGAAAAAGACAGGCAGCGGTTTGGAGTTCAAACTTATCGGCGAGAGCATCACGGCATGGGAGAACGATAACGTATCGCACGATGCTGCGGCACGCGAATATATCGTGATCGACGTTGCGAAGGCGGGTACGCTCGAGGAGTGCATCAAAACGGCAGGCAAAGAGGCGGAAAAAGTCCGCAATCTGAAAGTAACAGGCAAAATCAATGCTGCGGATTTCTATTTTATGCGCGACGAAATGGATAAATTGCAAGCGTTGAATTTGCAGGAGGTGAGAATCATAGGAGGGGCAGTAGGACATATGAATGAAGGTATCGGTTATGAATATACGACCGAGGATGATGAAATACCGGCAATGGCATTGCGAAACAAGGAGAGCCTGTATCGAATCGTCTTGCCTGACAAACTAAAAAAAATATCTACTGCGGCGTTTGGCGGATGCAAATATCTGACAGGATCCATAATTATCCCTGAGGGAGTTACTGAGATTATGATCGGGGCATTCAGTGATTGCTCGTCATTATACGGAAGTTTGTATTTGCCGACCACACTTAAATACATCGGTACAGGATGCGATAGATGGTGGTATGGAG
>CAYRSF010000026.1:0-49456 GCA_964427035.1 uncultured Alistipes sp. | reverse complement strand
AACAAATTTTTTAAACACAAAACCACACCCAAATGATTTCAAATCGAAAAATTTCGCAATTCTTCGGGGGGGGGAGGTTTCACTGTCGAACAATTTTCGGGCTGTTTTTGGTCGTCGCAACCCTTTGCGGCGGCTTTAATGCATCCGCCCAAAAACACGTCGTCAGCGGAACCGTCCTCGACGGAGGAAGCGAAGGCGGAGCACCCGTTCCGCTGGCAGGAGCGACCGTTACAATCAAGGGCACGTCGCTCGGCACGAACACCGACATTTACGGAAAGTACTCTCTTACCGTAACTTCGCCCGAAAACATTCTCGAATTTCAGTTCATCGGCTATCAGACGCAGGAAATCAGGGTCGGTGCACAGACGACCATCGACGTCGTATTGAAAGACGCGTCGCAAAAAATCGGCGAGGTCGTCGTAACCGCACTCGGCATCACCCGCGAAGAGAAGAGCCTCGGATATGCCGTATCGAAAATCGGCAATGAAGAACTGACCAATGTCGAAACCGGCAACTGGCTCAACAGCCTTACGGGCAAGGTCGCCGGTCTGAATCTCGACGCTTCGTCGGCCGGTCCCGCAGGTTCGATGCGCGTAACGCTGCGAGGCGAAAGTTCGCTGTCGCACGACAACAACACCGCCCTTTTCGTCGTGGACGGAGTGCCGATAAATTCGGGCATGGACGCCAACTCCACGGCATCGTCCTATGACAGCGGCGACGCCCCTATCGACTACGGCAACGGAGCGGGAGACCTCAACGCCGAGGACATAGAATCGGTGTCGGTGCTCAAAGGTCCTGCCGCGACCGCGCTTTACGGTTCGAGAGCGGCGAACGGAGCAATCGTCATCACCACCAAATCGGGCAAGAAAACACGCGGAATAGGCATTACCTATAATACTAATGTAGTATTGGAAAACGCAGGATTCTGGCCCGACTTCCAAACCGAATACGGTGCGGGCAACATCGGTCCTACCGTTGCCGGCAACGACAACATGGCGGACGGCGTAACTCCGAATGAATATTCGTTCTGGACGGTTACAGCCGACAAGACGGACACCGGCACAGCCGTCCATCGTTACCACTCGCGCTACAATTACGGCGAAAGATTCGAAGGTCAGATGCGCTACGTCTACTCCTCGCGCGACTGGGAAAACGACACCTACACCCGCAAACCGTATAAAAACGAAGACTGGTACAAGGGATTCTTCCGCACCGGCGTAACGTGGACCAACAGTCTCGCAGTCGATGCCGGCGACGGAAAGGGACGGTCGATGCGGGTATCGGTAAAGGATGTCCACAACAGGTGGATAGTTCCGAACACCGGCTACAATACGCAGAATATCGGCATCTCGATGTCGAGCAAGCGCAACAAATACATTCAGGCACAGGCGAAAGTTACCTATCTGCGCAAAAACAGCGACAACCTGCCTATCGCCGGTTACAACAATGCCACTCCGCTCAAATCGCTGATGTGGAAACCTTCGTCGATATCCGTAAACGACATGTACGACGAATACATCAGCGGACGCATCGACAAACATTTCGAGGAGGGCGGGGTAACGCTTATCGACGGAACGCTCGACAACCCTTACGCAATCGCATACGAACATCTGAACACCCAGAGCCGCGACCGAATATACGGCAATGTCAGCGTTACGGGAAACATCATTCCGGAAGTGCTTTCGCTGACGCTCCGCTCGGGAATCGATTTCAACAACGATTTCCGCACTCAGCAGAAGCCGTTCTACACGATGACCTACGCACAGGGAATGTATCGCGAACAAACCATCCGCAGGATAGAAATCAACAACGATTTCCTGCTCTCGTTCAAGAAGACGTTCAACAACGGGATTTCGCTCAACGCCTCGTTCGGCGGCAACAACATGATATATAAGCACCACAACATCTCGCTCAAAGCGAACATGCTCGATGCCAAGAATATCTACATGCTCTCCAATGTCAAGGGACAACTTTCGACATCGTCCGTCCGCCGCGAAAAAAGCATCAATTCATTCTACGGCTTCATTTCGTTCGGCTATCGCGACATGTTCTACATCGACGTAACCGGGCGCAACGACTGGTCGAGCACGCTCGCCAAGGGGCACAACTCCTACTTCTATCCATCGGTCAGCGCCAGCGTACTGCTCAGCGAAATCTTCAAGTTGCAGCAAAAGACCTCGTGGATCAGCCTGCTCAAACTGCGCGCGTCGTGGGCGAACGTCGGCAACGACACCGACCCATACCAGTTGCTGGACACTTATTCCATCAGTTCCAATTACCAAGGTTCGTACGAACTGACATCCTCTCTCAAAAACTACAACCTCAAACCAGAGAACGTCGAGAGTTGGGAGGTCGGACTCGAAGCCAAACTCTTTCGCGGAATCTGGGGATTCGACGTCGCCTATTACGATTCGAGCACCACGAATCAAATCATCTCCGTCCCGTCGGACTGGATAACCGGCGCATCGAGCAAGGTCATCAATGCCGGCGAGGTGCGCAACCGCGGCGTCGAGATTTCGACCAATATCCGCCCCGTAAACAACAAGAGATGGAGAATGAACATCGCGTTCAACTGGTCGAAGAACTGGAACGAACTCGTGTCGCTCGCCGACGGTGTGGACGTATGGCAACTCAACAAGAACACAATCGGCAATCGCGTGCTCATCTACGCATACCCCGGAACGGAACTCGGACGAATCTACGGTACGGGATACGAACGTGCGCCGAAGGGTGCGTTCTACTATGACGAAACCGGCAATCGGGTCGATTGCTCGGGCAAGGTGCTCGTCGATCCGGCAACGGGAAACCCGCGGCTGGGTGAGGAACTGCTCGACCTCGGCAGCATCTACCCCGACTGGAAAGCGGGACTGTCGCTCAGTCTCAAATACAGAACTCTCTCGCTTTCGATGTCGTTCGCAGCATCGGTCGGCGGCAAAGCCTACTCGCTCTCCAATGCGATATTCTCCTACATGGGTAAAAACAAGAACTCGCTCGAAGGTCGTTACGACGGCCTGATACATGACGGCGTGAACCTCAACAGCGACGGAACATACTCCAAAAACAAGACCGTAACCACGGATATCGTCGATTATTACGCCGTTTACGTTTGGCATCGCAACAACGTCGAACAGAACACTTTCGACACCTCCTATCTGAAAATGAAGGAACTGCGTCTGGAATATTCGCTTCCGAAGAAACTGTGCGCCGCATCGCGCGCTTTTCAGGGGATAACCTTCGGATTCTTCATGACCAACGTATTCTGCATCACCGAATGGCCGCAATTCGATCCGGAAGTGGCTGCGCTCGCAGGCTCGTCGCTCTATCGCGGCGTCGAGACCGGAAGTTACCCGATGACGCGCACCTACGGATTCAATGTCAAACTTCAATTCTAAACGAACATCGAGAATGAAAACCATAAAGACATACACGGCACTCCTGTGCCTGCTGTCGGCAGTATCATGTACGACCGGATTCGACGATTACAATACCAACCACAACGAACCCGAGTACGGAGACATCACGCCGATAAACATGCTCGAAACGCTCATCGCCAATGCAGGCGACGCACTCTGCTACCGCACATGGCAACTCAACGGCGAATTGATACAATACACCGTGTCGGGCACGAGCAACAACTCCTATCACCGCTACGTGATACCCAATACGGCGACCGCTTCGTCGTGGAGTTGGTTTTCGCGCTGTGCCGCCAATGCCGACGAGATGCAGCGTCTCGCCGCAAAGACCGGCGATGCCAACTGCGAAGCGATAGCGATAACCATCAAGGCTCTGTTCATGTCGAATCTCACCGACTGCTACGGCGACATTCCTTACACCGAAGCGTTCGGAAACATCAACGGCTCGGGCAACAATCAGCCGAAATTCGACACGCAGCGCACCGTCTACGAGAACATCATAGCCGATCTCGAACGCGCCAATTCGCTCTACAATTCAAATGAAGAGATCAGCGGCTCGCGCGACCTGCTCTACGGCGGCGACATAGCGAAGTGGCGCAAGTTCACCAACTCGCTCTATCTGCGCGTACTGATGCGTTTGAGCAACCGCAACGAGGTGTTCGGCGTGGCTGAAAAAATCAATCGCGTATTCACCAATCCGGCATCGTATCCGGTATTCGAAAGCAACGACGACAACGCGACGCTCTACTACGATGACGTCGAACCGTTCGTGAACTGTTTCGGTTCGACCACCTCGTCGTCGTTCTCCTCGTCGCGAAAAACATGTTCGACGATAATCGACATGATGGCGATTCCGGGCGACCCGCGAATTTCGGTATACTTCGTTCAGGGCGGCGACAGATGGAAAGGCCGCGACAGCGGAATGCCGTCGCAGGAGACCGAGTCGGTGGGTATCGCGACGCTGAATCGCGACAACCTCGGTTCGTACGCCTCTCCGTACTCGTTCATGAAATACGACGAGGTGCTGTTCATCTTCTGCGAAGCGATCAAACGCGGATGGGTGGCAGGCGGCGACATGATGGCGGAAGAGTACTACAAACGGGCTATCACGGCATCGATACGCTTCTGGAACAGCATCGACACCAACAAGACCGTCATTACCGACAAAACCATCTCGAATTTCCTTGCGAAAGTGCCTTACAACAACTCTCTGAAACAGATTCTCGACCAGAAATACGTCGCTCTGTTCTGGACGGGATACGAGGCTTGGTACGAATACCGCCGCACGGGTTATCCGAAACTGAAAATCGGTACGGCGACGAGCAACGACCACATTCTGCCGACAAGGTTCCAGTATCCGGACAATACGGCGAACGTGAACATCGCCAATTATCAGGTGCAACTCGAACGTCTGCGAACCGTCTACCACGGCGACGACGACATGAAGACTCCGGTATGGTGGAGCAAACAGGCGTCCGATGCAGGCATAGAATAAGTCAAACAACGATAAACCAACCTTTTCGACAAGCCTAACGGTCGAAGCCGAATCGATTCGGTCTCGCCATGGCGGGAAAAGGCACTTGAAAACGAACATGAAAACACATACATTCAATATACACGGATTCGCTGCGGCAATGGCGGCAGCATCGCTCCTGTGCTCGTGCGAATCGAAGAATGTCGAAGGCTCGTCGGTCGCTATCGTGGACGACATGTACCAGGTAGAGTATACCGAGGAGGGCGGCATTCAGGCATTCGTCGTCTACTCGGACGTGGGCGACTGGGAACTCAAACCGACCTACGAGGAGGACTGGGAATGGATAACTGCTTGGCCTTCGAAAGGCTGCAACGACGCGCGCTTCTCGGTCAAGGTCGATGAAAACAAGAGTGCGTACCCCCGCACGTGCGATCTGAACATGGTTGCGGGAGGGCGTGTCGTCGCGACGATAACTTTCAGTCAGCGAGGAGCCGCACCGACGATGAAAGTAACCTATTCTTCCGACACGAAAGTGGTTTCGTCGCTCGGCGAACAGTTCAAAATCAGAGTCGAATCGAACATCGACTGGTCGGCTGAAATTCCGCAAGACGCCGACTGGCTGTCGCTCGCCGAAAAGACCGACACCTACCAAATCTTCGACGTCAAGGAGAATCCGACGAACGAAGAACGTACGACGACCGTAACGTTCGCCGCCACCGGAACCGCTCTTTCGCACTCCCTCGTCGTCAAGCAGGCGAAACCGTCGGAATCTTTCCATGAATCGCGGCTGGTTACTGTCGCCGACATCCTCGACATGACCGGCGGCGGCAGGGGAACGGTAAACGAAAACGTATACATCGAAGCATACGTCGTCAGCGATTTCACCTGCGGCAACTTCCCTGCCTCGCAGATGTGCGTGCAGGACGGCAGCGGCAAGGGGCTGTGCATCGAATTCGACGACAAGGATTCCAACGACTATCCGCTGAACTCCAAACTCACGATTCACCTGTTCGGCATGTCGGCAACGCTCGACAGCGAAACGAATGCGCCGAAATTCGCCGACTTCACGCGCACCATGATAATGAAGAGCGAGGAGAGCGACGGCATAGAGCCGATAAAAATCGACGACATTTCGACGATAGGCAATTACGAGAACTGTCTCGTCGAACTGCAAAACGTCGAATACGTGCTGCCTTACGGAACATACCTCAACATCAACGAATCGGTGCTCAACAACGATTACGGGAGTTACAACATCGCTCCGTCGCTGCCGTACTGCGAGCGCAACAACGAGTATGTCCATCTGTTGCGCGACGCTTCGGGCAACAAGGCTCAACTCTATACGTTCCACACGTTCAACGCCCGTGCTGCGAGAATGGTTCCCGAGGGTACCGGCAATATCCGGGGCGTGGTAATGCGCCGCGAGAAGAAAGAGGGAACCGTCTATCATATACGCATGCGTTCGCTCGACGACGACCGCATTTCGGACGACGCATCGACGCGCCGCTCCGAAACGATAATGCAAATCGGACCTTGGTCGGAATACAACAAGGGGCTGGACAAGGCTATGGCGTGCGTCGGCACGGGACAACTCAAAGAATCGGCGACCGGAGAGAGCGTCGCCCCAAACAACAAGGCGGGCAATGCCTCCATGTATTTCCAGCCTTCATGGACCCGATGCAGGGCAGCCGCGCTCGTGGACGGCAAGTGGGTTCCGCGATACGCCAACTCGACGGACGTAATCTACTACTGCATCGTCGCTCAGGACTGGTGGCAGAACAACTACAACCGCATAGAGGATTGCGACGGCACGGCTTGGCTGATAACGACCTCGACGAGCGGATGCACGGGACAGTTGTCGCTCGAATTCACAATGGCAAGTTCGAGTTCCGGACCGATGAACTTCTGTCTCGAATGGTCCGACGACGAAAACGCGCCTCTCGAAAAGTGGACTACGATAGGCACGTTCGTATCGGTAAATGCCAGCACGAGTCAATCGATGAAAATATACTCGATAGACCTTCCGCAGGAGTGCTGCGACAGGGGCGACCTCGTATTGCGCCTGCGCGTATACAACAGCCGCCGCGCAAAGGCTACGAGTACGCCGATAGACCGTGCGGGCGGCAACCGCATAGGAATAATACGCATAAGCAGCAGATAAAAAACATACAGAAATCATGAAAAACATATCGAAAATATTCGCGTCGATTTCAATAGCGGCTCTCGTATTCGCATTCGCCGGATGCAAAGAGGAGGTCAAGAGCGAATACCGCTACTCGGATCGACTGGTATCGCGCATATACATCAATCCCGAACTGTCGATATACGAAGGACAGGTCATCGCGATTCAGGGACGCGGTTTCACGCCGGAGGACAAGGCGATATTCCGCACCGCACAGAAAGACATCGTCATTCCGTTCGTCGAAACTACCGACACCTACGCGAAATTCGTCGTTCCGGAGGAGTTGGGGCGAGGCAACTACGTATTCTACATCGCCCGCGGAGACATCGAGCAGAAAGTCTGCAACATCTCCGTATGGCTCACGACCGAATTCGACATTCCAGACCGCGAAGGGTTCAACATCAAGGGAGTCGTGTTCTGCGACAAAAAGGGTTTGGCCAACGTCGCCGTTTCGGACGGCATCACGACGACCGTTACCGATGCGAACGGCTACTATTGGCTCGACTCCGACAAGACGAACGGATACGTATTCATTTCGCTGCCGTCGGGCTACATGCCTGCGACCGGCGACAACGCATGCCCGGGATTCTGGATGCCCGTATCGGACAACACCGACCTCGACGAGCAGTGCAATTTCGAATTGAAACAGGTCGATAACACCGACCACGTCGTCATTTTCGCCGCCGACCTGCACCTTACCAACCGCGACAGCACCACCGGCGACATGAGTCAGTTCCGCGACGGGTTCATGGTCGATTCGCAGGCTCTCGCCGCCCAGTACGGCGTCGAAAAGACATACGCGATAACCCTCGGCGACCTCACATGGGATCAGTACTGGTATATACAGAAATACACGCCTGCCGACTACAAAAACACCATGACAGGATACTGCGTGCCGATTTTCAACTCGATGGGCAACCACGACAACGACCCTTACGTACAGGGCGATTTCGCCGGCGAAGCATTTTTCAAAGCCGTACTCGGACCGTCGTACTATTCGTTCAACCTCGGCGAGGTGCACTACATAATCCTCGACGACGTCGCATGGATCAACACGGGAGGAGCCTATGGCGTGGTCGGCGACCGCGATTTCAGGCGCAACATACCGGACGCTCAACACGAGTGGCTGCGAAACGATTTGGCACTGATAAAGGACAAATCGAAACCGATAGTCGTATGCACCCACTGCCAGTTGCACTCGAACTACAACGAGAAGTTCGAAAACAAAGAGGCACTCAGCGGTACGGGCACTGCCGACATACTGGATTGTTTTGCCGGATTCGAGGAGGTGCACATAATGACCGGACATTCGCACATCAACGCCACTATGCAGATTTCCGATGCAATCATCGAACACAACACCGCAGCCGTATGCGAATGCTGGTGGCGGAGCGGCTTCTTCTCGAATCGCAGCATCTGCAAAGACGGCTCGCCGGCAGGATACGGAGTTTTCGAGGTGCGGGGAGGCGACATCGAATGGTACTACAAGGGCATCGGCTGCGAACGCAGCGAACAGTTCCGCACCTACGACATGAATCTCGTAAAAAGCATACTCGCCGACTATGTTTCTGTGCTCAACAATCAGACCGACTCGCCACGCGACACCGCAGGCGACGACTATGCGGCGGTAGGCAGCAACGCAGTGTACATAAATGTCTTCAACTACGACCCGCAGTGGAAAATCGAGGTTAAGGAGGACGGAAGACCGATGTCGGTCAGCCGCGTATACGACCGGGACCCGCTGCACACCCTCTGCTACGACATTCCGCGGGTGCACCACGGAGGTCCGCTCACGTCGAGCGATGCATCCAACCGCCACTCCCACATGTTCGCGGTCAAGGCATCGACACCGTCATCGACGCTCGAAATCAAGGTTACCGACCGCTTCGGCAACGTCTACACCGAAACCATGACGCGTCCGAAGGCGTTCCACACGAAAATGAAATAAAAAACCGGTTACAAACATGAAAAACTCAATCAAAACTTTTCTGTGCGCAATCGCGATAATTCCGGCCGTCATCTTCGGCGGATGCAAAAGCGACGAAGACTTCGCACCCGAAGTCTCGTCCGAGAGAAGCACCATCAAGGTCAATAAGCGCGGGCTGGATTACAACGGCGGCGAAGTTACGATAGACGTAAAGTCGAACACATACTGGATAATCAACTACGACGCAGTGAATGTCGATTGGATCAAGATTACTCCACGCGCCTCGTACGGCGACACGCAGGTAACCGTCGAGGTCGAACCCAACAATCAGGACGAACGCTCCGTAACGCTTCATTTCGACACCGTGGACGGAGTGAAACTCGAAGTCTCGCTCTACCAGAGCGCGTACGGCGAAATCATCTCCTACTACAACGAGTCGTTCGGCGACGGCGCACCCGCCGAAACATCCGCCTACGACGGCTGGAACTGCAACGGATTCGGTTCGGACATGGTGCGCTATTCGGGGTCTGCCCGAATAGACGCGTCCGCACCGTCCGCAGGCTACGAGGGCGCTTCGGGCGGCAATGCCGCGTTGTTCGGCGAGAACGGCGGCACGCTCACGCTCGGTCCTATCGACACCAAAAACGACGTCTATTTCCAGATGTCGTTCGGCGTATGCAACACTCTCGGAGCGTTCGACAAAGAGGGGTTGAAAATCGAAACGAGCATGGACGGCGAAGATTGGTATCCGTTCACCTATGAAACCGGCACAATCGACTCGGGCTGGGGCACGGCATCAGCCATTTTCCATATCATCGACGTAGACCGGATGTATCTGCGGTTCACGGGCGATGCAGGATATGCGATAGACGACCTGCGGCTTGTCGAGGGCAGCGAATCCGACAACGGATACGAACTCGAATTCAGTTTCAACGGCGATGACAATTACCGGATAGGGCACGTCTACTACTCCGACGACTTCAACTGGATAACCTACGAATTCGGAGGCACGGACTATATCGGCAATCCGCAACTCAACACGGCGGAGACGCGCTTCGACAACGTCTATACGCTCACGCAGGATCTCGTGGACAAATTCGAGGCGGCAGGATGGTCGCAAATCGACAACAGCCGCCCGGCATTCCTTCGTCTGGGCTATATCAAAATCGGAAAAATCAAAGGCGCGGGCATGGTGCAGTCGCCGGCATTCTCGACCATACGCGAAGGACGCACCGTGTACACCGAACTGTCATTCAAGGCGTCGGGATTCGAAGGCGTAGCCGGAGTCCGCGATTTGAACGACATCAAGATAGAGGTTGTCGGCGGCGGAACCATCAACTCCGCGACGCAGACCGAACTCGAAATTCCGCTCCAAACCTACAACCAATGGCCGGAAGAACCTTTTACGGTGCGCATCTACAATGCGACGACCGACACCCGGGTAATCTTCAAGTCGGCATATTCGACCGAATATCTGGCGGCTGCCGACGTATCGAACCGTTTCTTCATCGACGAAGTCGCAGTCTCGAAAATATCGAAAAGCACCGAAATCGTCGAGGATTGGTCGGAGACGCTCGCAACGCCGGCTATCGACGCTTCGGGCATATCGGCGTCCGCATCTTCGATTTCCGCATCGTGGGAAGCCGTCGATCACGCATTCCGCTACGAATACATCGTACGCAAGCATTCCAACGGCGCAATCGTCGGACAGGGCATTTCGGAGACGACGTCATTCATGCTCTCCGATTTGGCGACAGGAGCGACATTCGACATCTCCGTTCGCGCATTGGGGCACGCCGAATCGCTGCGCTACCAGCCGTCGGAGTGGAGTGCGCCGGTATCGGCAGCCACAATCGACAAAGACCTGCATCCGGGAGGATACGTATTCTTCGAGGACGACTTCGACTGGTTGGACGAATCATGGGCCATGAGAGGCAAGGAAGAGGCTTGGGCGAAAGGGTTCTCCGATCAGGAGTGCAAAAGCATCAATGCGGTCAATTATTCGGCCGAAAAAGTCGCAGAATGGACATCGCGGGGATACGGATATGCGACGAGCAAATGCCGCGTATACATCAACCTCGGGAACCTCAAAATCGGTCGTACCGTAAGCGCGAAGAAGAACGTTGGCGACCATGCGGGATATTTCGTCCTGCCGGTCGATGCAGTCGCGGCGATTACGGACGGAGCGGCCATAACCGTCAAGTTCGAACTGGACGTATGCGCGACGACGTCATTGAACGACACCCGCAATCTGACGATTTCGTGCTCCAACGGCGAGAGTTACGACATCGCGTTCGACGCATCGGAAATAAGGACGTGGACAGCCATCGAGCCGCTGGTTTTCCACAACGTGTCGAACTCGTGCACGTTTACCATCTCCACCATGAAGTGGCAGTCGGAAATCGTGCCTAACCGCGTCGGCATAGACAATATACGTATCTCGAAATACGACGCCAATGCCGACGACGACCTTTAACGAAACCTTTTTACAAAACTACGATAAAATGAAAGCCAAAAAAGATTACCGACGCCCCGAAATGAGGGTTTGCCGCTGTACGACGGAGCAAGGCTTCGCCACTTCGGCAGAGTTGCCGTACATTTACGACGACTGGACAAACAATGATTACGAATAACCGTTAAAGCAATCGAACAATGAAAAAGAGTATTAAAAACATCATGTTCATTGCCGCAGCGGCAATGGCATTCGTCGGCTGCACCGCCGACATCGACGAAAATCAGACAATCGACACCGGTCTCAAAGGCGGCAACGTATCGCTGCGCTTCGACGCGCTGATAGACGAGACACGAACCGACCGCGACGCGGCGACCGGCAAACTCTCGTGGAACGCGACGGACGAACTCGGAGTCGTGATTGTCGGTGCGGACGCCAACGACATAAATCTGAAAGCCGTAACCGACGGCTCGGGCGTATTCGAAACATCGGGCGGCACACAGACCGCAGGCACGATGTACGCCTACTTCCCGTATCGGGAATACGCTTCCGACACAACGGAGGCCTTCGTACAGTTCAACTCCAAAGGAGCCGAAGACGTATGGATTTCGCTAAACTCCGGTCAGGAGCAATCCGCCGCCGGAGCCTTCGAAGCCGGGAAATACGTAACCATGGTGTCCGAACCTGCCGCATTGGTCGAGGGTAAACAGCCGACGCTTCGGTTCAAGGCTCTCGCTTCGGTTCTCTGCTTCGACATCTACGGCACCGATCTCTCGGGCGAGAAGGTCAAAAGCGTAACCGCTGTCAGCGACAACACTCTCGCCGGCGGCTACAAGTACGACATGACGACGAATGTCTACGATTTCGCATCTTCGATTCAGCGCAAGGCGGCTATCGTCAATGTCGCCGAGCCGTTCGCCGTTCCTGCCGCAGCCGGAGAGGGCAAAGTCTACATGGCTGTTCTGCCGGGCGTACACACGCTGAAAGTAACTGTCGAGACCGATGCCAACTGCTATGTATTCAACTATAAGAATACGGTTGAGTGCACGGCGGGCAAAATGGGCACGCTCAAACTCAACCTCGCGAGAGCAGACGAAAAGCACGTCTACACGAACTCTTTCGATCTCTGCATCTGGGGCGGCGACACTCTGAACGACCTGACGGGCTATCATCCGGGCAAAGCCGCAATCACCGTTACAGACGGTGAAACTCCGTATATAATAGAATGCGCATCCAACATACAGGGAACCCAGCAGATAAATCAAATGAACGAAGAGTCGATTGCGGCATATCTCAAAAGCCGCGGCTGGGGCGATTTCTGCGAGAACTACGGAAAATCGCTGCTCCGATTGACCGAAATGGTCGGCTGCATCAAGGTCGGAACGGCGGGGGGTGTAGGTGAGTTCTATCTGCCGTGCCGCACGGGCATCGAAGGCAAGACGCTGTCGGTCAAATTCGACGCGATGAAATGGAAGGGCACCAACGCCAATGCGCATCCGGTAGTGGCACGAATCGTTTCGGGCAGCGGACTTATCAACGGAACCGCTGCGGAGGCAGTAGTTGCCAACGACATCAATGACTATGCGGCAGGCAATCTCGGCGAGGTGTCGTTCATCGTGCTGGGAGCGACTTCCGAAACCGTTATCGCAATCAGCATCGGAACGGCGAACAGCACCCCGCGTACGGTAGTGGACAATATCGTGGTAGACAGCATCGTAATCGAGGATGCCGAACCGCTCGAAACGCCGCAGAACATACGCTTGGCGACGTTCGCTCCGATTACCGAGAACGGCGTTACGACACGTCCGATTGAATTGGCATGGGATGAGGTCATGGGCGCATCGGAATACGGATATTCAGCCGTAATCAACGGCGAGACCTACGAGGGAACGACCGATACGAACCGTCTGGTCATTGCCGGCAACACCGCACCGGTACTCAATGCCACGCTGAAAGTACAGGCATTGGGCGTAGCCGGGGTATCCGCAGACAGCGAATGGGCGAATGCCGAAGTGGCTAAAAACGTGCTGTTCTGCGACGATCTCGAATGGATAGACGAGAGAGTAAATTTCGAGGGAGCAGCGAACCCGCTCGGCGCGTGGACCGGTCCGGCAATTACGAACTCCATCGCCAAGAGTGAGGAATCGGCAGCATTGTGGGCTAAACACGGATACGCTGTATCGAGCGACTGGATGTATTTCCAACGCGGTTCGGTGAGACTGGGTCGTACGAAAGGCAAAGTAAATGTAGGCGACCTGTCGCTGCCAGCAACGGCACTGGAAGGAGCCGCTGCGAATTCGACGGTAGATGTGAATATCGATTTCGGAACCGTAACGAAGGAAGACATGCACTATATCAGTTTAAAGGTTGGTGATGCAGAGATCTCGTACAACCTCGACGAACTCGAAAGCGGTCTTAAACAGGAGAAAAACATCTGGTACAACGGTACGCTCACGCTTTCGGGAGTAAGCGGCAATTCGCAACTCGCAATCTCCAACGACAGCCAAGCGAAACGAGATGCCGGAGGCAAAGCGGTTGCGAACCGAATATGCATCGGGCAAATAAAAATATCCCAAAAATAATTATCGACCGATAGGCTTGTTCTCATGCAAGCCTATCGATTTTTTTGCATCTATCGAATAACGCCAAAACGAAAATTCATATATTTGCAACATCAACACACCTAAACACCAAATACATGAACACAAAATCCTTTATTCCGGTTTCGATTGCCATAGGTTCGTCGGTACTCGGCGGCTGTGCACAGCAGAAAGCAACGAAACCTGCCGACGACGAGCGGCCGAACATCCTCTGGATAATAGCCGAGGACATGACGCTCGACCTCGGCTGCTACGGCTGTCCTGCCGTCAAAACGCCCAATATCGACCGTCTTGCGGCGGAGGGCGTGATGTATACCAATGCCCGCTGCTGCGCCCCGCTCAGTTCGCCGACGCGTTCTGCCATGCTCACCGGACTGCATCACACAATCACTGCGTCCCACAACCACCGCAGCAATCGCGACAAGGCACTGCCGGATTCGATAAAGCCGTTCACCTACTATCTGCGGCAGGCGGGATACACCTGCATACTCGGCGACCGCGACTGTTTCGAGAACGTGAACAACACGTCGAACGATCAGGAGTCGAGCCGCAAAATCGACTGCAATTTCCGCTACGAGCGCACAGGCAATTACGACGGCAAGACCCAATTCGGACTCTTCGACAAACTCTACGACGTCGAACCTGCCGACATGCCGTTTTTCCGTCAGGTAACGCTTTACGTAACCCATCGCGGCGACTGGTGGAAATCGATACGGGAGAAGTCGGAACATCCGGTGAACCCTGCCGAGGTCGTACTGCCGCCGTACATGGCAGACCATCCGAAAATCCGTGAGGAGTATGCCTGCTACCTCGACCAAGTGGAGTACATGGACGCCGAAGTCGGAAAGTTGATGAAACAACTCGAAGACAACGGTCTGAAAGACAATACCGTCGTAATATTCATAGCGGACAACGGGCGCGCCGACATCAGAGCCAAGGGATTCCTTTATGACGAAGGGACGCGCGTGCCGATGATCGTATGGGGCAAGGGCATCGAACATGCCGTCGTGGACGACCTCGTCAGCGAACTCGACATCACGGCATCGGTGCTGCATTTGGCAGGCGTCGAGCAGCCGTCATATTATCAGGGCAAGCCTCTCAACGTATTCGATGCCGGGAGCAAGGGCGGACACGAGTACGTCTACACCGCCCGCGACACATGGGACGAAGTGATGGAGTGCATTCGCGGCGTGAACGACGACCGCTATGTCTATATCCGCAACTATTTCCCGCAGGACCCTTACGACCAGCACCATATCTATATGGACCTGTATCGTCCCGCCCTGCACGTCATGCGCCGTCTGAAAGCGGAGAACAAACTCAACGACACGCAGTTGCTGTTCTTCGCCGACACGAAGCCCGTGGAGGAGTTGTACGACTATACGACAGATCCTTACTGCATCCATAATCTGGCTGCGCAGCCGGAAATGCTGCCTGTGCTCAACCGCATGCGCGAATACATGGACGACTGGAACCGCAACAATCATGATGCGGGTATCGAAGACCGCCTGACGCGCAAACTCGACGATTCGCGCCTCGACAAGAATCGTCCGCGCTATTTCGTACAGAAATATCATCCCGAGGAGTGGCAGAAGTTGCTGGACGGCGAAATCTGCGACAAGTACGACCTTTGGAAGAAAGAACTGAAAGAGATGAAGAAGCAAAAGCAGAACCTCTAAACCATGAAGCGATTTGTTATCATAGCAGCGAGCATTCTGTGCTTTGCAGAGTGCTCCTACGCTTGGGGCGTACTCGGGCATGCGACCGTCGCGAAGATAGCCGAAAACAATCTGACCCCGAAAGCGAAAAAGAATCTCGCCAAATATTTCGGCAGAGAGTCGATAGTTTCATACGCATCGCATGCCGATTACTATCGTCAAGAATGGCTCGTCGATTACGGATTCGAGCCTGCGGACGGCAGCGGGAAACGGGTGGACATATATCCGCATACGTTCGAGGTGGACATGTCGTTCAAACCGTTCCGCGGATTCAACGACAACGGTCGATACGTCAAAAACTGCGTGCATTTCATCGACGAATACGCCAAGGAGTTGCGCGACCCGAAGAATCTGACCGACTCGGCGATAATGACGCGCATAATGATGATAGTGCACCTCGTCGGCGACATGCACTGCCCGGAGCACATCCACTACAATCCCGAGGACATGACGATAGGCAAATACAAGGTTCGGTTCGACAATCGCAACGTGCGCTATCACACGTTATGGGACACCGAGGTTATAACCCGGCGGAATCCGTTCTCGTTCAGCGACGTCGCACTGCTGCTCGATACATGGAGCGACGAGCGTATAGCCGAAACCGTCGCCGGCGGACCGTACGACTGGGCGGAAGATTCAGCCCGCCGGTCGTATCCGGTTCACGCATACAAGGAGGGAACGGAACTCAAACGCGTGAAATACCTCAACGAGTTTACGCCGTTGGCAGAAGACCAGATACGCAGAGCCGGCTACCGTCTCGCAAAACTGCTCAACGACATATTCGGCAAATAAACTATCGGCGGCAGGGGCTGTTCGGCAGCCCGCACCCCCAAAAATGGGTAATGGTGCAAAAGGGTCTTAAAGACTATAATGACATTAACGACAATAAAGGCGGCTATTGGAATAGTCGCCTTTATTGTCGTCTTATATCTCGCGCACCGACCCTATCGGAAGGTTGCTGCGGTGCGTCGGAGCGGATAAGATGCACCGCTATTTCGCAGCAGGCTCGTCCTTGATGCCGAGTTCGGTCTTGACGGCGGCAGCAAGGTCGGGAAGCAGCGTTTCGTCATAGAAAGCGAGACCCATGGCCGAGGTGTCGAACACTGCCGCATAACCGCCGGCCTTGGCGACTTTCTTCACGGCTTCCATCGCCTTCTTCTGCACCGGCTCGAAAAGTTCGTTGGACTTGTTCTGATAGTCGCTCTGCGCAACACGCTGGAACTCCATATAACGGTTTTGGAGTTGCTCCAACTCCTGCTGCTTGAACTGTTTCACCGATTCTGCCATGGTAGACTGATTTTTCTGGAAATCAGCCGCCTTATTGTTGAACTCGACCTGTATCTGCTCCAACTGCTCCTGCAAATCCTTGCCGAACGTTTCGAGATTGGTCTGCATCTCCTTGAACTCGGGCATGACGGAGACAATCTCCTGCATGTTTATTCGTGCCAGTTTTTGTGCATAGAGCGAGGTCGAAATCATTGCCATCGCCATCGCGAGGGTTAGTTTGATAAATCCTTTCATAAAATTAAGATTTGTTTTACGATATAAAATTACAATATTTTTTTATTCTTTCAAAAGATTTATGACGGCATCGGTGTGATTCACCGCATCGGAGCAGAAAAGTATCGACGGATTGGACGCCTTATCGACCACCATGTCGCAGCCGTTATCACGGGCATATTTCTCGATTGCGGAGAATACGCGGCTCTGGATAGGCTGAATGAGTTCGATGCGCTTTTTCATGATTACGCCGTCGTTGCCGAAAACGGACTGCTGATACTCCGTGGCAGTCTTCTCCTGCGACAGAATCTGCTGTTCGTAGGCATTGCGCGTGGCAGAGGAAAGCGACGCCTTCTGCGCGACATAGGTATTGTAGAGATTCTCTATCTCCTGAAATTTGGCATCCACGGCATCCTGATACTTCTCGGACATGGCATCGAGCGTCTTCATGGCTTCGTTGTACTCGGGTATGGACTTGAATATCTTCTCGCTGTCCACGACGATATATTTCTGCGCGAATGCCATTCCCGCGCCCGCCAAAACAAGGGCTGCTGTCAAAATCAAACGTTTCATAATCTTATCTCTTTGTTGGTAATGATTTATATATACTAACGAATACCGAATCAAATATATTGCCAAATAAAAACCGGATGCCGATACACCGTTTAGAAACTCTGACCGATGACGAAGTGGAACTGGCTTCCGCTGCGTTTGGTCTGTCCCGCCGGAGCATCGAATCCCCAGCCCCAGTCTATGCCGAGCATGCCGACGATAGGCAGATAGAGACGGACGCCGACACCAGCCGAACGTTTGATTTTGAACGGCGAGAAATCTTTCCACGACGAGAATCCGTTACCGCCTTCGAGGAATCCGAGGACATAGATTTGCGACGACGGTTTGAGGATAATCGGGTAACGCAGTTCGAGCGTATACTTGTTGTATGCCACCGAATAGGAACTGCCCACAGGGTCGAGTTCGCCGTCTTCGTAGCCGCGCAGCGAGATGATGTCCACACCGTAGATATTGTAGCCCGACATTCCGTCGCCGCCGACTTGGAATCGCTCGAACGGCGACACCTTGTTCTTATTGTAGTGCCCGAGGAATCCCATCTCAGCCTTAGCCATCAACACGAGGTTGTTGTTCGATGTAAGAGCCTGAAACCACTGCGCTTTGAGTTGCCATTTGTGGAACTCTATCCACTTGTAACGCTGCTGGTCGGTGAGTGTCGGATCGGAGTATTTCCTGCCGTCCCAAGCCGAGAACGGAGGGGTAATCTGCAACGAAACCGAGATATTCGAACCGCGGCGGGGATAAATCGGCTGGTCGGTCGAGTTGCGTTCGAGCACCAAACGCAGCGACAGCATGTTGGCGTTGCCGTCGGTCATGATGAACGATTCGTAGCCTTTAAGTCCGTAACGCTGGTATGCCAATTCGGTATAGAGCGAGAAATACGGGTCGGGCCACGAAAGACGCTTGCCCAGCCCCACCGCCAAACCGTAGGAGCGGAAATATGCGGTCGGTTTTTGCCAGATGTAATATGCGTCGTTGTTTTCGGACAGGTGCCCCGATATGGTAAGCGAATTAGGTTTGCGCCCGCCCAGCCACGGATCGGAGAAACTAACCGACAACGCCTTGTAGTAGGTGCCGTTGGTCTGACCCGAAATCGACAGACGCTGGTTCTGACCCATAGGATAAGGTCTCCATGCGTTTTTCTTGAAGAAGTTGCGTATCGACAGGTTGTTGAGCGTGATTCCGACCGAACCGACGAACGTTCCCGAGCCCCAGCCGGCAGCGATATTGAACTGGTCGGAAGCCTTCTCTTCGAGCGGCCAGTTGATATCCACCAACTCGTTCGACACAGGCTTGATGTCCGGCATGATGGTCTCCTCGTTGAAATGCTGCATCGCCGCGAGAGTTCGGATGGTCTGCATCAGCAGCGCACGGTTGTAGAGTTCGCCCGGACGGGTGTAGAGTTCGCGGCGGATGACCTCGTCGTCCACACGGTTATTGCCGGTGATGCCGACATTGTTGATGGTGAACTGCTTGCCCTCGAATATCTTGATTTCGAGGTCGAGCGAGTCCTTGCCGACAATGATTTCCGCCGGTTCGATTTGCGACATCAGATAACCGTCGTTCTGATAGAGCGATGAGACCGACATATCGTCCGGATTCTGTTCTTTGCCGATACCCAGACGCTTGTGCATCGACTTCTTATCGTAGACGTCGCCCTTGTTCACGGCGAACATGCGTTGGAGGTCCTGCGTACCGAAGCGCGAATTGCCGACCCATGTTACGTTGCGGATATAGTACTTGTTGCCCTCTTCGAGATTTATATGGATACCCAGACGCTTGTCGTTGATAGTGTAAACCGAATCGGAGACGACGTTGGCGTTGCGGTATCCCTTCGAGTTGTAGAAGTCGATGAGCAGTTCCTTGTCGGCATCGAAATCGGTTTCGTTGAACTTGGTGTTCTGCCAGAACATGATGCTCGTTTTGTGCGTCTTCTTGAACGTGCGGCGCAGACGGTTCTCCTTGAAATTGTCGTTGCCCGAGAAAGTTATTTCGCCGACACGCACACGGGCATTCTTTTTCACGTCGAAAGTAACGTTCACGCCCTGAGGAATCACCGTATCCTGTTCGATTTTGACATCGACATCGCAGTTGCGGAAACCCTTGCTGCCGAAATGCTGCTTGATGAGTTTGGAATTCTTGTCGATGACATAGTCCGAAAGTTCGTGCCCGCGTTTGAGTTTCAACTCTTCGAGCAGGTCTTTCGACTTGCCTTTCGATACGCCCGTAATCGCCCAGTTCACGACGCGCGGACGCTCTTTGAGCATCACCTCCAAATCGACGCTGTCGCCCTCGATGTTCGCTCCAATCTGAATATCGGAGAAATAACGCTGCGACCACAGACGGTTGATGGCATTCTGGATGAACGAACTCGGCAGGTAAATCGAATCGCCCGGCACGAGCCCCGATGCCGAACGCAGTATGTCGTGATTCAGGTACTTGACACCATGAATATTGACCTTGCGCAGATAATAGAGCCGGCGTTCCTTTTCGGTAAGTTGCCGAGGGTTCTCCGGCATGACGAAATCGTCCTCCGCAGGCTGTTCAATCGGAACGGTCTGCTGCGGGCTTTCCTTTTTTTCGGCGGTTTCGGACGGAGCCGCCGTCCGTTTTTCGGGCTGCTGCGTTTCAGCCTTTTTTCTGCTGTTCTTATCCTTTCGAGGTCTCTTGTCGGCATCCTGTCGCACAACCGCATCCTTCGCATCCGAATCGCCGTTGCGGGATTGCGCATAAACATCGGAAGACAGCAGCATGACAGCCGCCGTCATCAACAGAGATACCCTCAATAAATGTTTCATCGAAACTCTATACAAATTATTTCGTTATCCAAATTCTTACAACTTGCCGTACCGGCGTTCGCGCGTCGCGAACACCTCCAAAGCCTCGTCGAACTCCTTCTGTCCGAAATCGGGCCACAGCGTTTGCGGGAAATACATCTCCGCATACGAAGCCTGCCACAACAGAAAATTGCTCAACCGGCACTCACCGCTCGTGCGGATGATGAAATCGGGGTCGGGGATTCCGGCAGTGTACAGCGATTCCGACACCGCAGTCTCCGAAACATCCTCCGGCTTCAATTCGCCGTTCGCCACCCGCTCCGCGATACGGCGCACCGCCGTCGCAATCTCGTCGCGGGATGAATAGTCGAACGCCAGAACGAGCGTAAGTTTGTCGCCCTCCGACGTTTCGTTCTCTATTTTCGCGAGATGCCCGCGCACTCTCTCCGAAAAGCGGTCGCGGCGACCTATCGTCTTTACGCGTACGCCCTGCTCGACGAGTTGGGGCGTTTCGTCCATCACGCTCTTGCAGAACAACTCCATCAGAGCATCCACCTCCGCTGCCGGACGCCCCCAGTTTTCGGTCGAGAACGCATAGAGCGTAAGGTACTTCACGCCGTTGCGGCAAGCAGCCCTGATGCATTCCCTGACGGATTTCACGCCCTCGATATGACCTTCGCAACGCTCCTTGCCGTGGAGTTTCGCCCAACGACCGTTGCCGTCCATAATAATGGCGACGTGAACCGGTATTTTGTTAGAGTCGTTCATCTTTTGCACTTTCTCTCGTCCCGGCACAGTCCGAACCGGTTCGGTTCTGCGCCCATATAGTTTGCAAATATATCATTTTTTTCTGACAATACGACGTTTCATGCAGGATATTCGACATTCCGGTTATCTGACGTCGATTCCCCACATCATCTTATCCCGTAACGTGTCATAAAAAGATATATTGTGCGGAACAGCCAAAGAAATTCGCCTTTCCGCCAAACGCACTGCGAATTCGGCATCGTCGCCAATCTCCCACGTACGGTTGTCTGTCGAAATCGAAGCGGCATTTCCGCGCGTATGCACCCTTACCGAGATTACGCTCGAATCCGACATCACAATCGGGCGCATGGTCAGATTGTGCGGCGAGAGCGGCGTAAGGAGCAGGCTGCGGCAACTCGGCGCTATTATGGGGCCGCCCGCACTCAGCGAATAGGCGGTGGAGCCGGTCGGCGTAGCGATTATTATTCCGTCGCCGTTATATGTCGAGACGCGTTCGCCATCGACGGAGACTTCCGTCGAAATCATCGTCGCCCCCAAACGCTGCACCGAAACCTCGTTGAGCGCGTACATCGGCTGCAACGCGCCGTCGAACGCGCCGTCGATGCGCAGCATAGCACGCGATTCGCAGCGGATGCCGCCTTCGGCTATCGCACGGAACACGCTGCCGATTTCGCTGCGCGAAGCAAGTGCCAGAAAACCCAGTCTGCCCGAATTGATGCCGACGAGCGGGACATCGGCGCCGTCGAGCCGACGCACCCCTTCGAGCAGGGTTCCGTCGCCGCCATAACATACCATGACGGCATCGCCCTGCGGCGGTTCGACACGGTCGCCGTATTGCAGATGCTGCGGAATTTCGCGTCCCGAGAGCGAGCGAATCGATTCGGCGAATTCGCGGTTTACGGTGAAATCGAAACCGAAACGCTCGATGGAAGCGAATATTTCATCGATATCCTCACCTCTGTGTTCGACTTTCGAACGAGAAAAAAGTATGATTTTCATCTGACGTGTCCCGAAAAAATATTAACTTTACAACGCAAATATAACTAATTTTATGACAAAGTTAAGCGTCAATATAAATAAGATCGCCGTAATCCGCAACTCACGGGGCGGCAATCTGCCCGACGTCGTAAAGACCGCACTCGCCATCGAACGGTTCGGAGCGGACGGAATAACCGTTCATCCGCGGCCGGATGCCCGCCATATCCGCTACGACGACGTGCGGAATCTCAAACGCGCGATTTCGACCGAACTCAACATCGAGGGCAACCCTATCGACAGTTTCGTCGATCTCGTAACGGAGGTACGTCCGGCACAGGTTACGCTCGTTCCGGATGCACCCGATGCGGTTACGTCGAATGCCGGCTGGGACACGCTCGCGAACCGCGCCTTTCTTACGCGCATGTGCGAAACGTTCCGCGCGGCAGGCATTCGGGTTTCGATATTCGTCGATCCCGCGCCCGAAATGGTCGCCGGAGCGAAAGAGTGCGGTGCAGACCGCGTGGAACTCTATACCGAGGCATACGCAAGCGGATACGCAGCCGGCCGCAAACGGGCGATAACGCCTTACGTTGCAGCAGCCGAAAAGGCTCGCGAATGCGGACTCGGGCTCAATGCGGGGCACGATCTTTCGCTCGTCAATCTGCGCTATTTCGTCGAGCGCATTCCGTGGTGCGACGAAACGTCGATAGGTCATGCGCTCATCTGCGACGCGCTTTGCTACGGATTGGAGAATACGGTGCAGATGTATCGCCGCGAAATGAAAATCATCGGATAGAGTATGGCATTCGCACCTTTGTCCCTGCCGATATTCGGGCGCATCTCGCGGCTTGCCGATGAACGGGGAGTGCAGGCATTCGTTATCGGCGGCTATGTCCGCGACTGCTGCCTGCACCGCAAATGCACCGACATCGACATCGTGGTAGTCGGAAGCGGCATCGGGATAGCCGAGGCTCTCGGCAAGGAACTGCACACCAAAGTTTCGGTCTTCAAGACGTTCGGCACGGCGATGCTCCGAGCCGACGGTTTTGAGGTCGAATTCGTCGGCGCACGCAAGGAGTCGTATTCGCCCGACTCGCGCAAACCGCATATCGAGGACGGCACTATCGAGGACGACCAGCGGCGACGCGACTTCACGATAAACGCCATGGCATGGTCGCTCAACAGTGCGACATTCGGCGAACTCGTCGATCCGTTCGACGGCATGTGCGACTTGGAGGAGTGCATAATCCGAACACCGTGCGACCCCGACATAACCTTTTCGGACGACCCGCTGCGCATGATGCGGGGCATCAGGTTCGCGGCTCAATTGGGATTCGGTCTCGCACCCGAAACGTTCGATGCCATAAAGCGCAACCGCGAGCGGATACACATCGTATCGAAAGAGCGCATAGTCGTCGAACTCAACAAGATAGTCGCATCACCCGTACCGTCGATGGGATTCGAACTGCTCGAACTCACCGGGCTTCTGGAACTCATATTTCCCGAAATGCACAATCTGTGCGGCGTCGAACGGCGCGGCTGTCATGCCCACAAGGACAACTTCCGGCACACGCTGAAAGTGCTCGACAACGTGGCGCACCGCAGCGACGACCTGTGGCTGCGATGGGCAGCGGTGATGCACGACATCGCGAAGCCGCTGACCAAGTCTTACGACCCGAAAACCGGCTGGTCGTTCCACGGGCACGAGGTGCTCGGCTCGAAAATGGTGCCGGCGATATTCCGGCGCATGAAACTGCCGATGAACGAACACATGAAGTTCGTTCAGAAACTCGTGTTTCTGCACCTGCGCCCTATAATTCTTTCGGAGGACCTCGTAACCGATTCTGCCGTACGGCGGCTGCTTTTCGAGGCGGGCGACGACATCGAATCGCTCATGACGCTGTGCGAAGCCGACATCACGTCGGGCATCGACGCCAAGGTGAAACGCTATCTGTCGAATTTCGAACTCGTGCGGCGCAAGATGAAGGATTTGGAGGAGCGCGACCGCATCCGCAATTTCCAGCCGCCGATAACGGGCGACATAATCATGCGCGAATACGACATCGAGCCTTGCAACACAATAGGCGAGATAAAGGAGATTATAAAAAACGCCATTCTCGACGGCGAAATCCCGAACGAATACGACGCCGCCCATGCGATGATGGAGCGTCTTGCCGCCGAACGCGGGCTGCGCAAACGAACCGCAGACTGACCGGCACCGGAGCCTTTCACGGTTTCGACGAGCCGCGGTTCTGCGGAGAGAACTGCCCTATCCGAGCAGTTTTCGTTCTGCAATTCCTCGGTGCGTCAGAGCAGGCAATATGCAAGGCGTTGAGATTTTCGGCGAGGGAGTTTACACGTCGTAAATGACCGAAGCCGAAACATCGAAAACAACGACGCAGACTGCCTGCTATCACGCACCGAGCAGTTTTTCGCGCCATTCGGTGCTTATGGGAACCGAGACCTGTTTTTCGGCGTCGAATGCGACCATGGTCGTAAGGCTGTCGCTCATCGTTTCGCCGTCGGTGCAATCGACAATCTGCTGAAAGAGCGTTACGCTCTTGTTGCCGACCTTGCGCACCGTCGTACGCACCTCTATATCGTTTTCCTGACGGATTTGCCGGAAAAAGTTGTTCGACACCGCCACCGTAATCAGCGACACGCGGTCGAATGCTTCATCGAGCGAAAGAACCTCATGCAGGAACTCGATCTTGCCGAGGTCGAAATAGGTCTGCTGAACGGCATTGTTGATATGGTGGAACATGTCGGCGTCCGAAAAACGCTTCTGTATCGGTGTTACTATTGTTCTGGACATTCTCAATCTCTTATAATCTTCACTTCACCTCCCTCGCCGAAAGCGATAATCGAACTCGCCTTGCCGGTCGGTTTGCCCTGAAACCGCGGATTCACCACAAAATCGACACCGTCGATGATTTCGCGGGACACTTCGGCGAGATTCTTCGGCGTCGGCTCGCCCGAAATATTGGCAGAGGTCGAAACGACAGGACGACCGAACCTGCGCAACAGTTTGCGGCAGAATTCGTGGTCGGGAACCCTCACGCCGAGGGTTTTCTCCTCCGGAATAAGATTATCGGCAAGCCCGCACGCGCCCGGCAGTATCAGCGTAAGCGGTTTGGTCGCCATCTCCATCACCTCGAATGCGATTCCCGGGGCTTTGTTCACGTAGCGTACGACCATATCCGCCGACTCGCACAGCACGAGCATCGAATGTTTGTTCTCGCTCCGTTTGAGCGCGTATATGCGGGACACCGCATCGGCATTCGCCGCATCGCATCCTATACCCCACACCGTGTCGGTCGGATAGAGTATCAATCCGCCTTTGCGCAGCACTTCGAGAGCAAGTTCAATCTCCTTCTCCATCGTCGTTTCGTCATTTTCGCCGGCAAAGGTAAGTATAATTTTCGAGAGAATGCAACATCGCAGCGACTCTTTAATGCACCAGCCGAACGAAAACAGTCGAATTTTCATCGCTTTTTTTCGATTTTCGCGGAGTTTTTATAATTTTGCGCAAACAAAAGCGAAAAGACAATAATAATATAAAGATATGGGAAGAGCATTCGAATATCGCAAAGCGCGAAAATTGAAGCGTTGGGGGCACATGGCGCGTACATTCACCAAAATCGGAAAGGAGATTGAAATCGCCGTCAAGGCCGGCGGTGCGGATCCTTCGGGCAATACGCGTCTGCGCATTCTGATACAGAACGCAAAGGCTGAAAACATGCCTAAGGAAAATGTCGAACGGGCAATCAAACGTGCGACCGAAAAAGATGCCGCCGATTACAAAGAGGTGGTTTACGAAGGATACGGACCTCGCGGCGTGGCATTCCTCGTCGAAACCGCAACCGACAACACCAACCGTACGGTAGCCAACATCCGCATGTATTTCAACAAGTGCGGCGGTACGCTCGGCAATTCGGGCAGCGTGGCATTCATGTTCGAACACAAGTGCGTATTCAAGTTCAAGGCCGATGGCGTCGATCCCGAGGAACTCGAACTCGACATGATCGATCTCGGAGTGGACGAATTCTACGCCGAAGAGGACGGCATCACGGTTTATGCCCCATACGAGGCGTTCGGCACGATTCAGAAGTGGCTCGACGACCGGTCGTACGAAATCGTTTCGGGAGAGTCCGTCCGCATACCGACCGACACGAAGGAACTCGATGCCGAGGGTCGCGAATCGGTCGAGAAACTCGTCGAAAAGTTGGAGGAGGACGACGATGTCGTAAACGTATACCACGCTATGGCAGAGGTCGAGGAGTAATCATCCGAAGCATCGAAAAAAAAATAGTCCGGGAGAAACTCCCGGACTGTTTTATTTAAGGTCTTACAATCTTCAACTGTCTACATGTCCGGTTCTGCCAAGATAGCCCTGCCCTCGGCAAGCGAACGCGGCACATCGATAATGCGCTGATTGCGGCTGCCGCGAAACCGCAATGTCAAGTCGCGTTCGGCGAGCACGAACCGACCGTCCACCAATACGTCCACCGATTCGAGCAGCCTCCGGCGTGCTGGCTGCCGAACGATATCTTCGAACAGATAGCCCGTATAGCACCATACGGTTTTGTCGGTGCGCTCCCTTATCATCCGTGCGAGCGTCGCGAATCCCTGCGGGCGCAGCATCGGGTCGCCGCCGCTGAACGTAACGTTCATATCGGCTTCGACGATAAGGTCGAATATCTCCCCCACCGTCATTTCGCGTCCGCCCGCCGGGTCCCACGACTGCGGATTGTGGCAACCCTCGCAGCGATTCTCGCAACCGGCGCAATAGACCGACGTGCGCAGACCGACACCGTCCACGGATGTTCCGTAGACGATGTCGAGTACGCGGATGGTTTCGCTGTTACTTGTGGACGACACGGTCGTTGAGTTCTGCGAGTTTCGCCCTGTTCCAACGGTCGGTGGTGCCGACGAGATACCCTGTTATGCGCTGCAACTTGTCGAGATTGCTGCTGCCGCATGCAGGGCAGGTCGCAAGATTGTCCTGCGCATCCTCGTAACCGCAGTCCATGCAGCGGTTGCGGTTGTGGTTCACGGAGCAATAGCCTATGTTATACTTATCGACCAAATCGACTATGTCCATTATCGCCTGCGGATTGTGCGTGGCATCGCCGTCGATTTCGACATAGAAGATGTGTCCTCCGCGGGTGAGTTCGTGATACGGAGCCTCTATCTCCGCCTTGTGCTTCGGCGAACATTTATAGTATACCGGAACGTGGTTGGAGTTGGTGTAATAAATCTTGTCGGTAACGCCCTTTATTTCACCGAAACGTTTGCGGTCTCTGACGGTGAATTTGCCCGAAAGCCCCTCGGCGGGAGTGGCGAGCACGCTGAAATTGTGATGGTACCGCTCCGAGAACTCGTTCACCTTGTCGCGCATGCGGGTTACGATGCGCAATCCCAGTTTCTGCGCTTCGTCGCTCTCGCCGTGATGCTTGCCGACGAGCGCGATAAGGCACTCGGCAAGTCCGATGAATCCTATTCCGAGCGTGCCCTGGTTGATTACGCTTTCGACCGTGTCGGTCGGTTTGAGGTTTTCGCTGCCGACCCAGAGCGCAGACATGAGCAGCGGGAACTGTTTGGCAAGCGCGGTCTTCTGGAAATCGTAGCGGTCGCACAACTGCGAAGCGGTAATTTCGAGTATCTCGTCGAGTTTCCCGAAAAATTTGTCGATGCGCGCCTGCTTGTCCGCGACATCCATGCACTCTATCGCAAGACGCACGATATTTATCGTCGAGAACGAGAGGTTTCCGCGGGCGACCGACGTCTTTTCGCCGAAACGGTTCTCGAATACGCGGGTGCGGCAGCCCATGGTCGCTACCTCGTACATGTAGCGTTTCGGGTCGTTCACGTTCCATTTCTCGTGGTGGTTGAACGTCGCGTCGAGATTCACGAAGTTCGGGAAGAACCGTCGGGCTGCAACCTTGCATGCGAATTTGTAGAGGTCGTAATTGCGATCCTCCGGCAGATAACTTATGCCGCGTTTCTTCTTCCATATCTGAATCGGGAATATGGCCGTCGAACCGTTGCCCACGCCTTCGTATGTCGAGTTCAGCAGTTCGCGTATCACGCAGCGACCCTCAGCCGAAGTGTCGGTACCGTAGTTTATCGACGAGAACACCACCTGATTTCCGCCGCGGGAGTGGATGGTGTTCATGTTGTGGATGAACGCCTCCATCGACTGGTGGGTGCGACCGACCGTGCGGTTTATCGCATGCTGCTTCATTCGCTCGTCGCCCTCCAAACCGTCGAGTTCGCGGACGATATAGTCATCTATCTCCGCATCGTAGAGGTGCGAAAGGTCTTTGCCCGTGAATTTTTCGAGCGTCTTCACCTCCTCTATATAACTCTTGCGCACATATGGCGCGAGATAGAAATCGAACGCCGGAATGGCCTGTCCCCCGTGCATCTCGTTCTGCACGGTCTCCATCGAAATGCAGCCCATGATGCTTGCCGTTTCGATGCGCTTCGTCGGGCGCGATTCGCCATGACCCGCCGAGAAACCGTGTTCGAGAATCCTGTCGAGAGGATGCTGAATGCACGTGAGCGACTTCGTCGGATAATAATCCTTGTCGTGGATGTGCAGATAATTGTTGTTCACAGCCCACAGCGTCTGTTCCGACAGCAGATAGTCGTCCACGAAAGGTTTGGTCGTTTCACTGGCGAACTTCATCATCATGCCTGCCGGCGTGTCGGCGTTCATGTTGGCGTTCTCGCGCGTTACGTCGTTGCTCTTGGCCTCGACGATTTCGAGAAATATCTCGCGAGTTTTCGCCTTGCGGGCGATGCTGCGCTGATTGCGGTACGAAATGTAGCGTTTGGCGACCTCCTTGCGGGTCGATTTCATCAACTCCATTTCGACCATATCCTGAATCTCCTCGACCGACGATTGCTCCCTGCCGCGGAACTCGATACGGTCGGCAATCTGGCTTATCAGTTTTTCGTCCTCGCCCTGCTCCGTCGTGAGCATCGCCTTGCGTATCGCCGCAGCGATTTTTTCCTTATTGAAGCCGACGATGCGTCCGTCGCGCTTCACAACAGTCTGTATCATACCTATTATATATGTTTTTATAAATATTCCGTCCATTATGGAAGAGACAGACATACAACCGATGCGCACGACGCGATTCGATAGATAAACCTGCTCGACTGCTCTTCCTCCCGAAAGCATCCGGCAATATTCGCAACGGCACAGGCAGGTCTTCTGACTCGTTCCATCCGCACAGCCTTCCCGCCCCGAAAGGCAGTGGCATAATGGAAACGGTGCGGAACTTTCGACGGAACTCACAGCTACGGGTATAGTCCCCGACTCGCACGGGGTTCCCTTTTCATCCGCGATACTGCGACGGCATCGACGGAAACCTTTGCCGATTCAAAGTTATCAACAATCTGCACATATCAAAATATTTTGCGAATAAAGTTATCAACAACCTAATCACAATTCCGCAAAACTGCCCCCAGATCTGCATATGAATGCGAAAATGCCGTCCCGATAAATTTCGCGATTCCGCAACGGCCGACACGAAACTGCCGTAATTCGCAATTCCGGCTGTTTATTCCGGAATTTTTGAGCGCGGGGGCAAAATGCAAATAAATTTGCTTTTGCACTCGCTTATCCCTATTTTTGCGTTCGAATACACACCTAAAATCTGTTCGTAATGAAAAAATTCATCATTCTGTCGCTGTGTCTTATGACGCTGTGTCAATCGGCAATGGCATGGGGTCGTCAGGGACATGCCACAATTGCGAAAATCGCCGAAAATCATCTGACGCCGAAAGCGAAGAAGCAAATCAAGAGGTATCTGCACGGCAAATCCATCGTCGCATACGCATCGTATGCCGACGACCATAAAAAACGGCTGCCGGTCGATTTGGGATTCGACCCGATCGGTTGGAAGCGCATCACAACCTATCCCCACACTTTCGAAGCGACGGAAGACGGAACGCCGTATCGCGGCATCGAACGCGACGGAAAGTATGTCAAGAACTGCATCTACTACATCGAAAAGTTCGCCGAAGACCTGCAACATCCCGAGAATCTGACAGATTCAGCCCGCATAATGCACATCGCGCTTATCGTGCATTTCGTCGGCGACATGCACTGTCCGGAGCATATCCGCTATCCGGAGGATCAGACGATAGGCTACTACGACGTCATTTTCCGCGGCAAACCCATAAGATTCCATACGCTGTGGGATTCGCAGGTGTTGTCTGTCAAATATCCTTGGAGTTTCGGCGACACGGCGGAACTGCTCGACTGCTGCCGACCGAAGGAGATAGCCGCCATTGCAGCCGGCTCGCCGTGGGATTGGGGAACAGATTGCGCACGCACGTCGCGCCATGTACACGAAGTCAAGGAGGGTGCGGTGCTCGGAATGGATTACATCATCGACAATCTCGCGCTGACCGAGTCGCAAATCCGCAATGCCGGTTACCGTTTGGCGGAGTTGCTCAATCGGATTTTCGGATAGGAGAGAGCGGAAGAAAGATAACAGACGCCAGAAGGCTTATAATGCCTGTTTGCCGCACCTACCCCAGCGCGACATCGAGAATCATCATTATAACGAATCCGACCGCGAATCCGATGGTAGACAAATTGGAATGTTCGCCGCAATGGGTCTCGGGAATCAACTCCTCGATGACGACATAAATCATTGCACCCGCGGCGAATGCGAGCAGATACGGGAAAACCGTTATCAGTTGTTCGATAAGCAGAATCGTGATAACCGCAGCCACCGGTTCGACCACGCCCGACAACGCGCCGTACATCAGCGATTTTCTGCGGGAGTTGCCGCCCGAACGCAGCGGGAGAGATATTATGGCGCCCTCGGGGACATTCTGAATGGCGATACCCAACGACAGCGCGAATGCGCCCGCCACGGTAACGCCCGCCTGCCCCGACAACGCGCCTGCCGCTACGACGCCGACTGCCATCCCTTCGGGGATGTTGTGGAGCGTAACGGCAAGAACGAGCATCGTCGAGCGACCGAGGGAGGAACGGATGCCCTCGGGCTTGTCGCTGTCGATATGCAGGTGCGGAGTAACGACGTCGAGCAGGAGCATGAATCCTATGCCTGTCATGAATCCGACGGATGCCGGAACCCATGCAGCGATGTTCATCGTCTCCGCCTCTTCGATAGCCGGAATCAGCAGCGACCACACCGAAGCGGCGACCATCACTCCCGAAGCGAATCCGAGAAGCGTATTCTGAAAACGCGACGCCAAGCGGTCGCTGACGAAAAGTACGAACGACGCCCCGAGAAGCGTTCCCAGAAACGGCAACAATATTATGACTGCCATATTTCCCATACACGCGGTTTTTCTTTGCAAATATACTGCAAAAACATGCGGCTGTCAATTCCTAAAAACGGGGAAAGGCGGATGGAGGAAAGAGGATAGGTAATATGGATTTATAGGAAACAGCCTCCTATACTACCCACTACCCGCTACCCGCTACCCGCTACTTATACTGTCCATCCTGTTCCGCCTTATTCTCCCTAATAGTTCACGTGCCCCACCTGCGCTTCGGTCGTGTTGCCCGGATAGACTTTTACGAGAACCACGCCGTGAGGTGCGACCTCGGCGGTGAACTTCTTATCGTAGTCGATGACGCCGACATCTTTCTGACGCCACAGGTCGCGCACCTTCTTCTCGCCGTACATGCCGAGCATGCGGGAATTGATGCTTATTTTCACAGGTTCTTCGCCGCGGTTGAACATGCCGACCGCCAGCGAGCCGTCTTCGAGATGCTTGACGTAGACAACCTGCTCGTCGCCCTTGCGCCATACCGGCACGCAGTGGCTGCCGAGCGGATCCTGATTCACCTCGATGACTTCATCGTTGGAGAGCAGCGATTTCGTGAAATCGTCAAGGCGCGCCATGTCGCAGCCGATGAGCAGCGGCGACGAGAGCAATGCCCACAAACTGATGTGGGTATACTGTTCGTCGGCGGTCAGTTTGGTATAGTGGAGTTTCGGACCCCAGCCGACCAGACCTACTACGAGCATGTCGGCATCGGGCCATGCCCCCGGACGGCAGAACGGAGCCCACTTCTCCTGCGAAAAGCCGATTTTGGAGATGCTCTTCCAGTTGTCGCGGATGTCGCCCGTCGTTCGCCAGCAGTCGCTGTACCGCATCCATGTGAAGGCATCGGCTATCGGAGCGTTGTTGGAGAGGCTGAACACGATGTCGCGGCGCAGCGAACGCAGGGCATCGTGCATCTCCCGGGTATGGTAGATGCTCTGCGGCTTCCAGTCGTATTTGAGGTAGTCCACCTCCCACTCTTCCCACTGTTTCACGTCGTTCTTCACGAAAGAGTATTTGCCGAGCAGGCGAACCTCCTTGCGATCCTGCATATAGTTGCCGTTCGGTTTCTGATAACGGTAATTCTCGTTGCACAGACCGTCCTTAATCCACTGGTTCACGCCGTCGGGATTGTCGGAATAACAGCCGATATGCGCGGCATACGTACCTATCCACGGAGCGGAGTAAACGCCGAGTTTCAGACCGAGGTCGTGGATTTCGCGCGTCAGAGCCTTCATGTCGGGGAACTTGGTGTTGGACTGTATGGCGTTGTACTTGCCGCCCCGGCAGCCCTGCCAGCCGTCATCGATATTGATATACGTCCAGCCGTGATTGACCAAACCCGACGATACCATGGCGCGGGCAGACGAAAGAACCTGCTCCTGCGTTACGTCGCGCCCCCAGCAGTTCCACGAGTTCCAGCCCATCGGAGGGGTAAGCGCGATACGGTCGCCGACCACGATGCGCAGTTCGCGCGAATAACTGCCCCGGGCATTGGTCGCCGTAATCATAACTTTGTATGTACCCGCTTTCTTGACCGAACCGGTGATGCGTCCGGTTGCGGAATCGAGTTTCAGACCCTTCGGCAGACCTTCGGCAGCGAACGTCATAGGACGATCGCCGGTGGCTGCGACGGTATAGAGGCATTTCGAGCCCGGACGCAGACCGAACACCTTCGCGCCGTTGATACGCGGAGTGGCGGCAGGTTCGGGGGTAAGAATGTACGCCGAAAGGTCGGGAACCTCGACGGCGGAGGATTGCTGGGCGGCACAAGGCATCGCCCCGACAAAAGATGCGCAGACTAACATTGCGCATGCTTTGCGGACAAGTGTTCTGTTCATTTTAGATTCGTTTTACGGGAGACGAAACGTTCATCAGCCGATTATCGCAAATTTAACGAATTATATTCATATCGGGCACAATCTGCCGCAAAAAAATCGAATGACTGTGCGGGAATCGCAAATATTCGCTAACTTTGCAGAAACCAAAATTGGATAACCATATGACATCGCAATCGCTGCGGGAAAAGATTCTTTCCACGATAGTCGAAAAATCGACGCTCAAACAGCGCGTGTTCGACAACACTTTCGCCGCTTTCGGCGAACTGAAAGATACGCTGCTCGAAATGGCTTCGGAGTTGGACGATGCCCTCGACGGACGGCTCGACAAGCGCGTAAGGCTCGAATACCGCGACCGCGGAAAATTCGAGGCGCAGTTGCAGATAGCAAGCGACCTGCTCATTTTCAGGATGCACACCGACGTATTCGAATTCGACGCCAACCACATCATCTGGCAGAACCAGTATGTGCAGCAGGAACGGGCGAACTCCTACTGCGGAATAATCGACATATACGATTTTCTTTCGGATTCGTTCAAATTCAACCGCAGTTCCGACGAAGGCTATCTGATAGGACGGATATTCATCAACCGCGAACGCAAGTTCTTCGTCGAGGGAAAGCGTCAGACATCGATGCGGGCGATGAACTTCGGCAAGGAGGAGATTTCGGGCGAAGCACTCGTCGCGATACTCGAAACCGCTGTCAATTACGCCATAAACTTCGACCTGCTCACGCCGCCTTACGATGATAACAAGCGTGTAACGGTCGAGCAGTTCAATACGAAGATGGACAACTCGAAATTCGTAACGGGCAAACGGCTCGGCTACGATTTCAGTGTCGATGATATTTAAGTCATTAGCGACATTGAAGTCTTTAATGACCTTAAAAGGTTTTAACTTTTATTAAAAATGCTGAGAACCATCATTCTGGCTGCGGCGATGTGCGCTGTTGCGGCATCGGGCGATGCACAGAACGAATACGACGAAGTGCGCCGTGCGCGAATGGCGAACCGGTCGGTGGCTGGATTGCGACCGACTGCCGACGGAGAGCACTACACGGTACGCGACCGCAACGGCATAATCCGTCATGCGTATGCCGACCGCAACGATACGGTAAGGCTGTTAAGGGCGGGATTTCCGATAGCGGACTACGCATTCTCGCCCGACGAGCAGTCGATTCTGTTCGCCGATGCACGCAGCGTAAAGCCTATATACCGCCGCTCCTACACGGCGGACTACTGGCTGGCGGACGGGACGAATACTCCGCAAAAGATACTCGAAGACGTTCGCGACGTATCGTTCTCGCCCGACGGCAGACGACTGGCTTTTGCCAAAGGCAACGACCTGTATCTGTACGACAGGTCTGACGGAGGGACTTTGCGGATAACCGATGACGGAGAGTGGAATGCGGTTATCAACGGCACGAGCGACTGGGTATACGAAGAGGAGTACGGATTCACGAAAGCATACGCCTTTTCGCCCGACGCATCGAAAATCGCCTATCTGCGGTTCGACGAGAGTCAGGTGCCGACATTCGAGATGATGCGTTACGACAGCACGCTCCACAACAAGGCTTATTCGTTCAAGTATCCCAAGGCGGGCGACGCCAATTCAATCGTCGAGTTATGGGTATACGACATGGCGAAAGGCGAAAAGCGAAAAATCGACACGGGTTACGAAACCGACCAGTACATATTCAATCCTGCATGGACACCCGCAGGCGAGTTGTATTTCTATCGCGTGAACCGGTTGCAAAACCGTTTCGAGGTCGTATTGCAGCGCAAAAACGGTTCGCAGCGGGTGATTTATTCCGAGAAGTCGCCGCGATATGTCGAACGGCCCGATGCACAGACGATAACATTCGTGGACGCTCACCGTTTCATCGTCCGCGAGGAGACGACCGCGGGTCGGATGCATCTCTATCTCCACACGACTTTCGGCGGTCGGCTCTACACGCTGACCGAGGGCGGCTGGGACGTAACATCGATAGCGGCTGCGGACGGCAGGCGCGTATATTACATGTCCACCGAGCAGTCGCCGCTGCGCCGCGACCTCTATTCGGTATCCATAGACGGCAGGGGCAAACGCAGATTGACCGCCGGGAACGGATTCCACACGATAATGCCGTCGCGGGGGATGAAATATTACGTGCAGACATTCAGCAACTCGACGACGCCGAACATAGTTACCGTCCATCGCGCCGACGGACAGGCGATAGACACTCTCGCCGACAGCAGAGCGGCGGTAGCGGCTCACGGAGAGTGGGCGCAGCGGAAGTTCGCGAGGTTCACGACCGAACGGGGAGATACGCTGGACTACTACATACAGTTGCCGCCCGACTTCGATCCGGCGAAGCGGTATCCGGTGCTGCTGACGCAGTATTCGGGACCCGGATCGCAGCAGGTGCGCGACAAATGGTCGCTCGACTGGGAGGATGCGATAGTGAAAAAGGGTTACATAGTCGCCTGCTGCGACGGTCGCGGCACGGGATTCCGGGGCGAGGAGTTCAAGAAATGCACTTACGGCGATTTGGGTCGGAAAGAAACCGAAGACCAGATTTCGTTCGCACGGATGCTGGCTTCGCTGCCGTACGTCGATGCCGGACGCATAGGAATCTACGGCTGGTCTTACGGAGGATTCATGGCATTGAACTGCGCCCTGCACGGCGACGGGCTGTTCAAAATGGCGATAGCCGTCGCACCCGTAACCTCGTGGCGGTATTACGACACGATTTACACCGAGATTTACAACGGCTTGCCGCAGGACAATCCTGCCGGCTACGACGACAATTCGCCTCTCTCGCATGCCGAAAAACTCTCGCCGCGCACACGGCTGCTGATAATGCACGGTACGGCGGACGACAACGTGCATTTCCAGAACTCAATGGAGATGTGCCGCGCTCTGAATCGTGCCGGCAGACAGTACGACATGATGATATATCCCGATCAGAACCATTCGATGCAGCCGAACTGCACGGGCAATATCCGGCAGAAGATGATCGATTACACGATTGAAAACCTATAAAGTCGTTAAGGGCTTTTCGTCAGTGTTCGCGGTTGCGGAGAACGTTTTCGCGCAACCGGGACAATCCGCTGCGGGACATCGGGGTCGGTGAGAAACGCCGGTCGAACTCATCGTCCGTCATCGACGACCACTCGTCGGCAGTCATCGTCATCGGATCGAAAACGGGGTCGAACTCCGGACAGGCGTGCATCGGCGCACTCATGTTATACGGGCAGCAACTCTGGCACTCGTCGCAGCCGAAAATCCAGCCGTGAAGGTCGGCAAGTCCGTCGAAACGTTCGACGGTTGCGCACGAAATACATTTGGACGTGTCGATATGACGCTCCACGATCGCGCCGTTCGGGCAGGCATCGATACAGCGGCGGCATTCGCCGCAGCCGACCGACCGCAACGGCTCGTCGTAACCATCGCAATCGTCGCAAAGCACCAGTTCGCCGAGCAGGACGAACGAACCGAAGCGGGGAGTTACGAGAAGCGACTGTCTGCCGATCCAGCCCAAGCCGGCTTCGACTGCGTAACGCTTTTCGAGTATCGGAGCGGAATCGACGAATATACGCCCCGACAGCGCGGGATAGGTCTCTTTGAGCGATTCGCTCATCCGGCGCAGCATCCCTTTTATCGTCGAATGGTAGTCGTTGCAGCAGGCGTATGAAGCGATTTTGGTACTGAAACCGGACGGATAGCCTGCACTCGCACGATTCTTGTAACTGACGGCGCAAACGACGACCGTGCGTGCGCCTGCGACCAATCGTTCGACATCGAACCGCTTGTCGAGATTGCGTTGCAGATAGTCGAGCGACGACCCGTATCCGCACGCAAGCCACTCGCGGAAAAACGATTCGTCGCCGTCGAATCGACGGCATTTCGCCACTCCGCAGAGGTCGAATCCGACGTCTGCGGCGACCTTTTTGACGGTTTCAATTTCGAGCATCTGAACAATATTCCACTCAAAAGTAATGTTTTTCGTGGAAAATACGTTACATTTGCGGAGGAAACGTATAATAATTTCGAACTTAACCTGAATAGGGATGAAACTTAACACCTTATACGAGGTGCTTCACGAAAGCATCAAAAAATTCTCGGACCATACGGCCTTCTCGCAATGGCAGGAAGAGAGAATCACATACAGTCAGGTCGGCGAACGGGTCGGACAGGTGCAGCAAACGCTTGTATCGGCAGGACTGAACCCGGGCGACAGAGTGGCGATATTGAGCAGCAACATGCCGAACTGGGGCATCTGCTACTTCGCCGTAACCACTGCCGGATACGTTGCAGTGCCGATTCTGCCCGACTTCACAACGGAAGACCTCGACCGCATCATGGAACATTCGGAATCCAAGGCTCTTTTCGTGTCGGACAAACTTTTCAACAAGGTTTCAAAATCGACAATCGACAAACTGAACATCGTAATCCGCACGAAAAACCTCAACATAATTTCGCAGCGCGTCAAGGAGGAGGGTTCGACAACGATTCCGAAGCCGGAAGATCTCGCCGCGATAATATACACCTCGGGGACGACCTCGTCGCCGAAAGGCGTGATGCTGTCGCACTACAACATCAGTGCGCAGACGTGGCTTATCGAGCCGCTGTTCAGACTCAAAGACGATGACGTGCTGCTGTCTGTGCTGCCCCTGTCGCATACATACGAATGTTCGCTCGGACTGGTCTACGCATTCTCTGCCGGCTGCCACGTCGTATACCTCGACAAGGCTCCTACCGTGTCGATACTGATGGCTGCGCTGAAAGATGTACGTCCTACGATAATGATTATCGTCCCGCTGATTATCGAAAAGATATATCGCGCCCGCATACTGGCGAAATTCACCTCCAACGCATTTTGGAGGACGCTGTACCGAATCGGGTTCATGCGCCGCTATCTGCACAGGGTGGCCGGAAAGAAACTGATGAAATTCTTCGGAGGGCGCATCCGTTTCCTCGGAATCGGAGGTGCGAAACTCGACACTAATGCCGAAAAGTTCCTTTTCGAAGCGAAAGTGCCGTATGCGATAGGTTACGGATTGACCGAGACCGCGCCTCTGCTGGCGGGAGCAGTCGGCGACATGGTACGCATCGGTTCGACAGGTCCGATACTCGACGGAATAGAGGCGAGAATCGATAATGTCAATTCCGAAACCGGACAGGGCGAAATCGTCGTCAAGAGCCCGAGCCGTATGATGGGCTATTACAAAAACGAAAAGGCGACGAAAGAGGTCATCACCCCGGACGGCTGGTTCCGAACGGGCGATCTCGGATGTTTCGACGAAGACGGCTGGCTCTACATCAAGGGACGTCTGAAAAACATGATTGTCGGTCCGAGCGGAGAAAACATCTATCCGGAGGACATCGAAACGGTTCTCAATTCGCACGTATTCATCTCGGAGTCGGTCGTAACGGAGCAGGAGGGACAATTGGTGGCACTCGTACACTTCGACAAAGACGCCATCGAAGCCCGATACAACGAACTCGTCGAAAAATGGGAGCAGACGAAACAGGCTTGGGAACGCTTCAAGAACGACATGATGACGGAAATCAAGGAGTATGTCAATACGCGCGTGAACCGCAACTCGCGCATATCCGAGGTAGTCGAGGAGGAGGAGGAATTCGTGAAGACCCCTACCAAGAAAATCCGGCGGTTCCTCTACAACAACAGGGACAAGGCGCAGGTGAACAGAGTCGGAGGCGAGAACAAGCAGTAATACGGGCAAGGCGGTTTTACCGCCTTGCTTTTTATTGTCGGCAACTGCATGCGATTTACGCTGCTGTCATCGCGAAGCCGTGCATCCCGGTTGCAGACCGATGTCCGAAGCGGTCGATGCCGGGTTGATTTCAAAAGGCCGGGAGAGAAATATGCCGAAAAGAATCTCCGATAATCCGAAACATCATTTTTGAATAAAATTTAAACGGCATCTGAATAAGTTTTGCTAACTTTGTCCGTTATTTGCACTGAAAGACAAAACATCTATGGATATAAACAAGTTCAATCGTTGGAACAACTTCACCGGATGGGCGGTATTCGCGGTGGCTGCCGCAACGTATCTGCTCACGATGGAGTCATCGTCAAGCCTTTGGGACTGCTCGGAGTTCGTCGCTACATCCTACAAACTCGAAGTGGGACATCCGCCGGGGGCTCCGCTGTTCATGCTGCTCGCAAGAATAGCGACGCTGTTCGCGCCGTCATCCTATTATGTGCCGCACGCCGTCAATGCGATGAACGCCTTGGCGAGCGCATTCTGCATTCTGTTCCTGTTTTGGACGATAACCCACATAGCCCGCCGGCTCTACACGAAAGAGGGCAAGGAACTTACCGAACAAAACGCACTGACCGTTCTCGGAGCGGGAGCCGTCGGCGCGCTGGCTTACACGTTCACCGACACCTTTTGGTTCTCGGCAGTCGAGGGTGAAGTCTATGCGCTGTCGTCGATGTTCACGGCACTGGTCGTATGGCTGATGCTCAAATGGGAGGAGCAGGCGGACTCGCCGCACTCGATGCGATGGATAGTGCTCATCGCCTACCTGATGGGGCTGTCGATAGGAGTGCACATTCTCAACCTTCTGACGATTCCGGCTCTGGTGTTCATATACTATTTCCGCAAGTACGACAGAATCACGTTCAAGGGCATCTGTTTCGTAACCCTGATAGCAGGTGCCATATTGCTCGTCATCAATGGCATAATCATTCCATACACGGTATACCTCGGAGTGCTTGCCGACGTATTTTTCGTCAATACGCTGTCGCTGCCCGTCAATTCGGGTATCGCGACGTTCGTTCTGGCGATGTTCGCCGCACTCGGATACTGGATTTGGGCGACGCACAGGCGTGGCAGCGTGCTGTGGAATCTGATTGCGGTATCCGTAACGATGATAATGCTCGGCTTCTCGTCATACGCATCGGTAACGATACGTGCCGCTGTCAATCCGCCGATGAACAGCAACAATCCCGACAACCCTTCGGCGCTGCTCTCGGTACTCAACCGCGACCAGTACGGCAACCGTCCGCTGATTTACGGCGCATCTTATGCCGCACCGATAGAGAACTTCACGGAGCGGACGTTCTATCACTACGACAAGACAACGGGCAAATACGGGAAGCGTTCGACGGTGGACGATTACGTCTACCCGTCGCAGTTCATGCATCTGTTTCCGCGAATGTGGAACTATCTGAAAGACGAACGCGACTACAAGCCGTGGGCTGCGTATCGCTTGAAGATGGATTTCGTCCGCGACGACAAGGGAGAAATCGTGCGCGACGAGAACGGCAGACCGATACGCGAGGAGGTAATCGACTACGGTCGCAAAGTGGCGTACCACGACGGCGAACAGACGCTAACGGTAGTGGAGCCGACATTCGCCGAGAATCTGCACTATTTTCTCTCGTACCAACTCAACTACATGTACTGGCGTTATTTCCTCTGGAATTTCGTCGGTCGGCAGGACGACATACAGGCTTCGGACGTTACGATAACCAACGGCAACTGGCTGTCGGGAATAAGATTCATCGACGAACTCTATCTCGGACCGCAGACGAATCTGCCGCGTGAAATGGAGGAGAACCCGGCACGCAACACCTATTTCTTCCTTCCGTTCATCCTCGGAATCATCGGGCTTATATACCAACTCAACCGCGACCAGCGCAACTTCACGATAGTGATGTGGCTGTTCATAATGATGGGTATCGCGCTGGTGGTATATTTCAACTCGTCGCCGGGCGAAGTGCGCGAACGCGACTATGTATACGCCGGTTCGTTCTATGCGTTCTGCATGTGGATAGGCTTGGGCGTGCTCGCGATAAGGGATTTTCTCCAAAACATCGTCAGACGCGACAACAAAGCGGTCGCGGTTGCGGCTGCGGCGATAGGAATGGTCGTACCGGGCATTCTCTGTGCCGAAAACTGGGACGACCACGACCGTTCGCACCGTTCGATGGCCCGCGACATCGGCTACAACTATCTCGAATCGATAGTCGAGAAGGAGGGGGTAAGCCCGATAATCATCAATTACGGCGACAACGACACGTTCCCTCTGTGGTTCAATCAGGAGGTGGACGGAGTGCGTACAGACGTGAGAATCATGAATTCGAGTTATCTCGACGGCGAATGGTATGTGGACGAGATGAAGTGCAAGGCGAACGATGCCGACGGCATTCCGTTCTCGCTTCCGCGCGAAAAATACACGTTCGTGAACGACTGGCTGCCTATAAACTCGAAGGTGGACAGAGTATTGGATATAAAAGAGGTCATCGACTTCGTCAATAGCGACGACCCGCGGTCGAGAATCGACGTCGGAACGGGCATCGAAACCGACTACATTCCGACGAACCGCATCGCACTGCCCGTGAACAAGGACAACGCCATAGCATCGGGAATCGTCAAGGAGAGCGACCGCGATCTGATGGTCGATACGGTATACATCAATCTGCGCAAGTCGTCGATTTCGCGTTCGGAGTTGATGCTGCTCGACATGCTTGCCAACTTCGACTGGAAGCGGCCGATATATTTCACGCAGGTCTACGTTTTGCAGAACTTCGGGCTGCTCGACTATCTGCAATTCGACGGATACAGTTACAGGCTTGTGCCGATTCTCACGCCGTACAAGAGCGCGTGGGACATCGGACGCATCGATGCGGACTACGCATACGACAAGTTGATGAACAAGATGCGTTACGGCAATCTGAAAGATCCGAGGGTTTACGTGGACTATTTCACGCAATACAACATCATGGTGTCGCGCGCCAGAGAGGCGTTCGCACGAGTGGCGAAAGAGTATATCCGCCGCGGAGACGACCGGCGGGCGGAGGAGTTGCTCGACAGGGGACTGGAAGTGCTGCCGGTAACCAAACTGCGCTTCTCGGAGGCCAACACCTACCCTTTCATCGAGTCGTACTATGCCATCGGGGCGAACGAAAAGGGAGATGCCCTGCTCATGGCGTATGCCGACACGCTGATCGACTACATCGAATATTATCTGCAATTCGAGGGAGTGCAGGCAGACCTCGTAACCAATATCATAGACGATAAACTCGACGAACTGTCGCAACTCTACTATCTCGCCGCATACGCCGACCGTCAGGATGCTGTGCGCAGCATCAACGACTACTACCGTACGCTCGGTGCGGAGGACAAGGATTTGATACTGACCGACAGCGAAAAGGCGGATTCGACTGCGACCGAAAAACAAGAATAACGATAATTACCCGAACAAATGGAAAAGAGCAAACTCGTAATTTACAATACGCTCTCCCGAAAAAAGGAGGAATTCGTTCCAATCGACCCGCAGCATGTCGGAATGTACGTCTGCGGTCCGACCGTCTACGGCGATCCGCATTTGGGACATGCCCGTCCGGCAATCACGTTCGACCTGCTGTTCCGCTATTTGCAGGCCGAAGGCTACAAGGTGCGGTATGTACGCAACATTACCGACGTCGGGCATTTGGAGCACGATGCCGACGAGGGCGAAGACAAAATAGCCAAGAAAGCGCGGCTCGAACAGTTGGAGCCGATGGAGATAGCGCACTACTACACCGAACGCTACCACAAGGCTATGGAGGCTCTCGGAGTGCTTACTCCGTCGATAGAGCCGCACGCTTCGGGACACATCATCGAGCAGATAGAGTTCGTAAAGAAGATTCTCGACGCCGGATTCGCCTACGAGTCGAACGGCTCGATATATTTCGATGTCGAAAAGTACAACGGGAAATACCGTTACGGCCGTCTGTCGGGGCGCAATCTCGACGACATCGTAACCAACACCCGCGCACTCGACGGACAGAGCGACAAACGCCATTCGTTCGACTTCGCGCTCTGGAAAAAGGCTTCGCCTGAACATATAATGCGCTGGCCCTCGCCGTGGAGCGACGGATTCCCGGGCTGGCACATGGAGTGTTCGGCGATGAGCACCAAATATCTCGGCGAACGGTTCGACATTCACGGCGGCGGAATGGACCTGATGTTCCCGCACCACGAGTGCGAAATCGCACAATCGACCGCCGCACTCGGGCACGATTCGGCGAAATACTGGGTGCATAACAACATGATAACCATCAACGGCCAGAAGATGGGCAAGTCGCTCGGCAATTTCATCACGCTCGAAGAGTTGTTCACGGGCACGCACCCTCTGCTCGTTCAGGCATATTCGCCGATGACGATACGTTTCTTCATTCTCCAAGCGCACTACCGCTCGACGCTCGATTTCTCGAACGAGGCATTGCAGGCCGCCGAAAAGGGTCTCGACCGGTTGATGAAGGGAATCGAGGCGTTGGAGAAGGTCAGACCGGCGGAGAAATCGACCGTCGATCCGAACGGACTCGCCGAACGATGCGAAGCAGCAATGGCTGACGACCTCAACTCCCCTATGGTGATTTCGGCGCTGTTCGACTGGGTGCGCATATTCAACTCGCTCGCCGACGGACAGCAGACGATTACGGCGGAAGACCTCGAATCGTTGCGCAAGACAGTGAACCGCTGGGTATTCGACATCCTCGGACTGCGCGACGAAAAGCGGGTTCAAACAGCCGGCGGCGACATGCTCGCTCCGCTCGTCGAGATGCTGCTCGACATGCGAATGGAGGCGAAAGCGGCGAAGAACTGGGCGTTGTCGGACCGGATACGCGACCGCCTGACCGAAATCGGCATCCGCGTCAAAGACCGCAAGGACGGCTGCGACTGGGAAATCGAGTAATGGAAAAACGACGACTTTAAGGGCATCGGTGAAAAATTCGGCTGAAAATTTCGCGAATTGCGAAAAATTACTACCTTTGTGCCGATTAATCCGAAGTGGGTTAGCGTTTAATTATTCATTCATTAAAATTTTATAGCAAATGGCTGTTAAAATTCGTTTGGCACGACACGGCAAGAAGGCTTACGCATTCTACCACATCGTCGTTGCAGATAGCAGAGCGCCACGTGATGGTAAATTTATCGAGAAACTGGGTACTTACAACCCTAACACGAATCCTGCTACGATCGACTTGAACTTCGAGCAAGCTCTGAGTTGGTTAATGAAAGGCGCGCAACCTACCGACACCGCTCGTGCGATTCTGTCGTACAAGGGCGTGTTGTACAAGAAACATCTGCTCGGCGGAGTAGCCAAGGGCGCATTCTCGGAGAGCGACGCGGAAGCGAAGTTCAACAAGTGGCTCGGCGAAAAAGAGGGCAAAATCACTGCCAAGGTAAACAAACTTTCGACCGACGCGAAAGCGGAGGTAAAGGCTCGCCTGACCGCAGAAGCCGCCGTTAAGGAGGCTCGTGCAAAGGCTGTCGCCGAGAAGAAAGCCGCTGCCGAAGCAGAAGCGAAGGCTGCCGAAGAGGCTGCCGCTGCTGCCGAGACGGAAGAGACCGCAGCAGAGGCACCTGCCGCAGAGTAGCAATCGGAACGAAAATGTCGGCGGTAGCACGTGTAAGCAAACTCTTCGGAGCAGGCGGTGAAGTGAGCCTGAATCTTTACACGAACTTTCCCGACGACTTCGACTGGGAGGAACAACCGTTGTTCACGCACGTGGACTCGCTGGTTGTTCCTCTTTTTTGCGACTCGTTCTCGCGTCGCGGGACTTCGGGCGCAACGGCGATTTTCGCCGACTTGGATACGCCTCAACGCGCCGGAATGCTCGTCGGCAAGGAGTTGTTCATCGACACGGACGAAGACGCAGAGGAGGACGAATTCCCGTTCGACGACCTGATAGGCTTCAAAGTCGCGGCAGGAGGGCTCGAAGGCGAGATAACCGATTTCTACGATAACGACGCGAATCCGCTTTTCGAGATAGAATTCGGCGGCGAGCGACATTTGGTGCCGGCTGCCGAGGAGTTCATCGCAACGATAGATTTCGACCGGCGGACAATGAAATTGGTGTTGCCGGAGGGATTGCTGGAATTGTAAGGGAGGGAGCCGTAAAAGCGATATCGACAATACAACGGGGCGCATGTGAACCATGCGCCCCGTTGTATTCTATGGCGAATCCGTTACAGCCCGAATTCCCTGCGGATGTCGTCCACCGCATCGAGTTTCTCCCAACCGAAGAACTCGACATCGCGCTCTACCTCCTTACCGTTCTCGATGAACTTGACCGGTTTGGTATAAGGGCGGTTGCCGAAATGTCCGTAAGATGCCGTAGCCTCGAAAATCGGATTTTTCAGTCCGAAACGTCGAACGATGCTTGCAGGACGCAGGTCGAACAGGCGACCGATGCGCTCGGCGATTTCGCCTTCGCCGATATTCAGGTGATTCGTGCCGTAGGTATCGACATAAATCGACAGCGGACGGGCGATGCCGATGGCGTAACTCAACTGCACCAGAATTTCGTCCGCGACACCTGCCGCAACCATATTTTTAGCGATATGGCGTGCCGCGTATGCCGCCGAGCGATCGACTTTCGACGAGTCCTTGCCCGAAAATGCGCCGCCGCCATGCGCCCCGCGACCGCCGTAGGTATCGACGATGATTTTGCGTCCTGTAAGTCCCGTATCGCCGTGAGGACCGCCGATGACGAATTTGCCGGTCGGATTGACATGCAGAATATAGTCGTCGCCGATAAGGGAGGCGAGAGGGTCGTTGGCGCGTTCGAGACGAGCCTTGACCCGCGGAATAAGAATCGTGCGGACATCCTCGCGAATCTGCGCAGTATCGACGCATCCGTCGTGCTGGGTCGAAACCACAATCGTATGCACACGCAACGGATGGCGGTTGTCGTCGTACTCGATAGTAACCTGACTCTTTGCATCGGGACGCAGGTATGTCATCACGCCGCCCTCGCGGCGAATATCCGCCAACTCCTTCAAAATCACGTGCGACAGAATCAGCGTTGCCGGCATGAATTCGCGAGATTCGCGCGTGGCATAACCGAACATGATGCCTTGGTCGCCGGCACCCTGCTCCTCCTCGGTATTGCGCACGACGCCCTGATTGATGTCGGACGACTGTTCGTGGATTGCCGAAAGGATGCCGCACGAGGCTGCATCGAACTGCAATTCGCTGCGATTGTAACCGATACGTTCGATTACGCGGCGGGCGGTCTGCTGAATATCGACGTAAGCGTCGGAACGCACTTCGCCTGCCACGACGACGAGACCCGTCGTGCAGAGCGTTTCGCAAGCGACTTTCGACGAAGGGTCGCGTCGCAGAAATTCGTCGAGAATTGCATCCGAAATCTGGTCGGAAACTTTATCGGGGTGCCCCTCGGACACCGATTCCGATGTAAACAAAAATCCCATACTTTAATGTGTTTGAATTTAACAATTAAAATATGGAAGGATATGACTGTTGTATAAAAATGCTGGTTTAGCGATTTTTTATTGTGGTTGCAAGCAGTCCAAATCTTTCCACATTTGCGAAGCAAAGGTAATGTTTTTATTCGGAACAGCAAAGTTTTTTGGGGCGGGATAGCGGCAGAAACAGGCAATCCGGGCAAAATAAAAATGTCCGTTCCTGCAAGAACGGACATTTTGAGACTGCGAACCCTCTGAAAACCGCTATCCGAGATAGGATTTCAGCAGTTTGCTGCGCGAGGAGTGGCGCAGACGGCGGATAGCCTTCTCCTTGATTTGGCGGACACGCTCGCGGGTAAGGTCGAACTTCTCGCCGATCTCTTCGAGCGTCATTTCCGAACAGCCGATACCGAAGAAATAGCGGATGATGTCGCGTTCGCGTTCGGTCAAGGTCTCCAATGCACGGTCGATTTCCGTAGAAAGCGATTCGTTGATAAGTCCGCGATCGGCATTCGGGGAATCGGGATTGACCAGCACGTCCAAAAGCGAGTTGTCCTCACCGTCGGCGAACGGCGCATCCACCGAAATATGGCGGCCTGCCACACGCAGAGTATCGGTAACCTTCTCCTTCGGCAGTTCGAGTTCGTTCGCCAACTCCTCCGGCGACGGCGTACGCTCGTGCTCCTGCTCGAACCGGGCGAATGCCTTGTTTATCTTGTTGAGCGAACCTACCTGATTGAGCGGCAGCCGTACGATACGCGACTGCTCTGCCAATGCTTGCAGAATCGACTGACGAATCCACCACACTGCATAGGAGATGAACTTGAAGCCTCGCGTTTCGTCGAACTTTTCGGCAGCCTTGATAAGCCCGAGATTGCCCTCGTTGATAAGGTCCGGCAAACTCAAACCCTGATTCTGGTACTGCTTGGCAACGGAAACCACGAAGCGCAGATTGGCTTTCGTCAGTTTCTCCAATGCCTCCTGATCGCCCTTGCGGATTCTTTGGGCGAGTTCGACCTCCTCCTCGACGGTGATGAGTTCCTCCTTACCGATCTCCTGCAAGTACTTGTCCAACGACGCGCTCTCGCGGTTGGTAATGGATTTCGTAATTTTTAATTGACGCATCTTATATTATCTAATTTTCCTAAAATACAGCCGGCTACTCGACAATGACATAACTTGCCGCTCGTCCGTTCGGGTACACGCCGTCGATCGAACGTATCTTGTCGGTCATTGCATTGAGATCCGAAACCGAATGCACAGCCCTGTCGTTGATGTGGGTAATGACGAAACCCTCTCTTACGCGCGCCCTGTCGAGCAGTCCGCCGCGTTTGATGCCTGCGACCTGCACTCCGCCGCGAATGTCGAGTTGTTTGCACAATTTCGTGCCCGCATCGACGAGTTTTCCGCCAAGGGTCTCGACCACATCTACATCCTCTCTGGTAAGCAATTCGGTTTTACCGGCTTTATTACGCAAAACGACATCGAAATGTTTCACCGAATCGCCTCTTTTTGCCGATATTTTTATTTTGTCGTTCGGGCGGTGCTTGCCTATCTGTTCGGTAAGAGCCGTAGGCGAATCTATCGGCATGCCGTCGATATCGATTATCACGTCGCCCTTGCGCAATCCCGCTTCCGAAGCCGCTCCGCCGTCCACGACTGATGCGACGTATGCTCCGCCGACACTCTCGATGCCCGTTTCGTCGCCCATCTGGTCGATGAAATCCTGATCGATATAACGATAAGTGATGCCGAGCAATGCCCGCTGAACCACGCCGTACTCTTTCAAATCCATAACGACCTTGCGCACGATACTCTCCGGAACGGCGAACGAGTAGCCTATATAACTGCCGGTGGACGATTTTATTACGGTATTGATGCCGACGAGTTCGCCGCGGGTGTTCACAAGTGCGCCGCCCGAATTGCCGGGGTTCACGGCAGCATCGGTCTGAATGAACGATTCGATACGGAATTCGCTCGGAATAACGTCCAATCGGCGAGCCTTGGCACTGACGATACCTGCCGTGATGGTAGACTGCAAATCGAACGGAGAGCCGATAGCCAGCACCCACTCGCCGAGACGCAGCGCATCGGAACTGCCGAAAGGCAATGTAGGCAGTTCATCGGCTTCAATCTTGATAAGAGCCACGTCGGTTGCCGGGTCGCGACCTATGATTTTGGCATCGAACGTGCGGCCGTCATTGAGTTTCACCCGCAATTTGGAGGCATTTTCGACAACATGGTTGTTGGTTACGATATATCCGTCCGTGGATATGATGACGCCGGAACCGCCCGAACGCTGTTCGCGCTTCTGCGGCATGCCCTGCCCTCCATACCCCTGCGGGAAGCCGAAGAACTCGAAGAACGGATCGAAGCCGCGGCTGCCGCCGACCTCTACCTCCTGAATGGATTCGATATTGACCACCGCTTTCACGGCATTTTCAGCCGCATATGTCAAATCGGGATACGACTCGGGCGTATACGACGTGAATTGAGAGCCTGCGGACGGCGAATGTTCGGCAGGACGTTCGATATACTCGACCTGCGCATCGGACGAGCCGAAACGATCGGCGACCACGTATGCCGATACGCCTGCTCCCACGAGAGCCGATGCGGCACATACTCCCACAAATAATAATGCACTCTTTTTCATACTTCAAAGAATTAAATTAAAATTTCCATTCAAACAAAAAGAGTCCGAATTTCACCATAGGCAAAA
>CAYRSF010000025.1:0-25632 GCA_964427035.1 uncultured Alistipes sp. | reverse complement strand
GGAAGCCTTTTATGTTTGGTCGTGTGTGTCCCGTCCTGAAATAGCGTTACACGAAAGGTGGTAATGGTGCACCTATGGAAAACGAAACAAGCACCTGCATCGCTGTAAGTGCTTGATTTCCTTTGTGGGAGTTGAGGGATTCGAACCCCCGACCCTCTGCTTGTAAGGCAGATGCTCTGAACCGGCTGAGCTAAACTCCCGTTCGGGAATGCAAATATACGCATTATTTGCAAAACCTCAAATTTTTTATATCCGAATCGCACAAATATTCCGTAAAATTATCGATATATAGAAAATATTCATTAACTTTGCATAAATATTCGAACAATGAGCAAAAAGGACGAGCGCATAGGAATTATCAAGCGCATAATCGGCGAAGAACTGATAAGTTCGCAGGACGAACTTATAAAACATTTGGAGAATCACGGCATAAAGGCTACTCAAAGTACATTGTCGCGCGATTTCAAGACTATAAACGTGCTGAAAACTCCGCATCCGGAGAAGGGTTACATTTATGTGCTCGGCGACAGCATTGTGAACGAAACCGTAGGCTGCGGGACTGCCAATCTCGACGACGCGATAATAAATATCCGTTTTTCGGGCAATATCGGCGTGATAACCACCAAATCGGGTTACGCGAGTGCCGTTTCGGTCGTCGTGGACAATCGCAAAACGAAAGACATATTGGGGACTGTTGCCGGCGACAATGCCATAATCATGATTCTGCGCGAGGGGGCGGAGCGTAAGACAGTCGTCGAATTGCTGAAAAAAGCGTTCCCGACTCTTAAATATGTGGATTAGAACAATCTAATCCACATATTTTATCTTGCTTCTGTCGCGCGGTTTGGCTTCCGGCTGCTCATCGGAATAACCGAACCCTATGGCATAGGATAGTTCGTAGCCTTCGGAAAATCCGAGCGATTCGAGAAATTCGCTGCCGGCTTCGCTGTTCAGGAATGCGACAGGACTGCCCAAACAGCAACTGCCCAAACCGAGTTCATGGGCGGCGAGAATCATGTTTTCGCCGAGCAATCCGCAGTTTACTCCCGCATACCGGCTCGGCACGGCGGCTATGAATACGACGGTTGCGGCATTGCGGAACATGTTCTTGAAATCTGGCGTCAGCACCCGTTCGGCCATCGGCGTATTCTCGATAGTCGCGACGTATGCCGCCGTACAGCGGTCTATCCACTCTTTGGAATCCACTGCGCGCAACTCCCATTCCTGACGGTTCATGGCATTCGGTGCGAGAATGCCGCATTCGAGAATCGCATCCATCTTTTCGCGCTCGACCGGTTTGTCCTTGTAGAAGCGGATGCTGCGGCGCGCATGAACGGTATCGATGACACTCGCCGACGAATCGCGGTTTACGACGAGCCGCAGACCGATAAGTGCGGTCGCACAGAGCAGAACGGTAATTACAATCTGTTTCATATTCTTTTTCAATTATTGTATAGCATCGGCGACTATTTCCGACAAATCCCGTACCCGACTGCCGCCGCAGCGAGATAGTGCCTTCTTGCACAGCGGGCAAGCGGTAACTATGGTTTGCGCCCCCGTGGCGTCGAGTTCGGCGGTAAGCGACGACGCTATTTTGAGTTGCTGCGCGTCGGTTATAGCCGTATTGGCGAGCGACGACCCGCAGCACAAGGCATTTTCGCGATTGTGCTTCGCTTCCGTCAGCACCCCGACGGTTTCGATGACCTCACGCGGAGCGTCGTATATTCCGCCTCCGCGTCCCAGTTCGCACGGGTCGTGATAGGTGAATGTCGTACCGAATGCCGATAGCGAAAGACGACCCGATTTTATCAGCCGCAGAATGTATTCGGAGTGGTGCAGTATCTCGATTCCGTCGAGCGCGTAATCCTCCTTGAACACTTTCAGACATATCGGACACGACGTAACGAGCGTCGTTATTCCATGTTTGCGGAACAGTCCGGTGTTGTAATCCATCATCTTGCGGGCGGAATCGGTTTCGCCCGACAGTTTCAGCGGTCGTCCGCAGCACACTCCGCCGCTGCGGTCTGCCCACCAGACATCCTCTCCGGCGTGGGCGAATATACGTTCCATAGCCGACATTGTGCGCGGCGTCAGCAGCGTCATGCAACCGGCGAAATAGCCGACCCGACCTTCGCCCTCCGACCGGTCCAGCCCCTTGAAGTAGCCGTAACGTCGTTCGTCGGGGATGTTTCGCATTGCGTCGCGCGAATTCAGCCGCAGCGTGTTCAAATCGATGCCTACCGGACATTTAGTTTCGCAGCGTCCGCACATCAGACAGTTGTTCGCCGTTGCGAGCGAAAGCGAATCGTGCCGTCTGTCGCGCAAGAAATAGACCGATTGCACGTCGTTTATACCCAGTTCCGACTGCAACTGGCACGAATCGATGCAGATTCCGCAGCGCGAACATGCCTGCACCTCGAAATTGTCGAACGATGACTCCTTGTGCGTCGGGCGCAGCCGGTAGTTGCGCAGGAATATCAACGGAATCTCGGTGAATATGTGCATGTAGCGCGAGAACGGCAATGCCACGAAAAATCCGCCCAGTGCGCACGAGTAGAGCCACCACAGCGGTTCGTAAAAGGCATCGAGAATGCTGCGGTCGAGCAGGAGTGCGAGTGCGCTGCCTGTCGAGCCTGTCAGAAAACCGCCGCCGCCGTATATAGCCGCCGTAACGCTTTCGGCAAGCAGACGCAGCGGGAATATGAACCACAGGAACGACAGTGCGATTTTGTCGCCTGCCGTATGGCGCGTGGTGCGGCGCATGCCCAAGGCGCGTGAGCGTATGCGCTTGAACCATGCGAGTGCGACGCCTGCAAGTACGACGAGCAGCAGGAAATCCATAGTCTGCTCGAAGAATGCGATATGTTCGGAGATATGTCCTGCTGCGAAATATTTGAAAAATACGTGTCCCTGCAACGGAACATATACGAAACCGAGGTAGGCGACGGTCTCTATCCAGCCTACGGCGATAAGCAGAAACCATCCGAATGCAAGGCTCGCGTGCATGAAACCCAACAGCGGATTGACGCGGAATATGCGGACATGCAGCAGCGATTCGCGGATTGTCTCCCATATCGAACGCAATGTAGCGGCGGTCGGTATGCCGTGAAGAATCAGCCGCTTGTCGTTTTGCGGCAAATCGATTAGCCACGAAATGTATTTCCAGAGCAGGACGACGAACATGACGCCTGCCCCGATGATGAACGGCAATGTAAACGGTGCGAAAAACGTCATCATTAAAAGTCTCCCAGTTTGCGTTTGATAATCATCACTACTCCGCGGGTATTGATGCCGCGCGGGCACAGCAGCCGGCATTTGCCGCAGAGCATGCACTTGTTCATCTCCTCGTATGCGCCGGCATATTCACCGCGGCGCACCAGAGTATGAACCTTGCGGAAGTTGAACTCGGTGAGATTGCCCGCCGTGCAACTCGCCGTGCACGTTCCGCAGCCGATGCAGGTTTGCAGTTCGGGCATTTCGAGCAGAATCTCGTCGCTCTTGCGCAGATTGTTGCGGTCGATGTCTATCAACCGCGGTTTGTTGATTCCGTATCCGAAATTTATCGCAGCCATATCGCCATATTATTTCGCATTGTTCAGATATTCGGTTATGCGGGCTGCCGCCGCGACCCCCTCGTTGAGAGTTTCGCCTATGCTCTTGGGCGACGAAACGGCGCCGGCGAGGAATATTCCGTCGCGCTCGCTCGCCACATTGTCGAGGAACATGTCGCGACTGTGCATGAATCCGCTCGGTGCGAGCGTCAAACCGGACGATGCGGCTATCGATGCGTTGTCGTCGTTGGCGCGCATGCCGATGAGCAGAACGAGCATGTCCACCGACATCCTCAACGGACGACCGGTCAATGTATCCTCCGCCTTTATCTGTACACGGCTGTCCATCATCGGACTCGCTTCCGATATTCTGCCTCGGACGAAATGGATGTTGTATCGCTGCTGCGCCTCGCGGTACAACTCCTCGTAACCCGGACCGAACATGCGGATATCCATGTAGAAATTGAATATTTCGGCTGTCGGGAACATCTTTTTCAACTCTATCGCCTGCTTAACTCCCGTGATGCAGCACACTTTCGAGCAATGACGCTGGCAGACCTTTTCGTCGCGCGAGCCCACGCAGTGCAGGAAAGCGATTCGGCGGGGCGCACTGCCGTCCGCCATTGCGACGCGACCTTCGGCGAACATGCGTTCGAGGTCGGCGGACGTGTATACGTTGTCGTATATGCCGTAGCCGTCCTCCTCCTTGATTTTGGCGTCGAACAGCGTAAATCCGCTGCACAATGCTGCGGCGTCGCATTCTACCCTCTCGCCCGAGGCGAGCGTTACGCATGTCGGTTCGATTTTCACCGCCTGTGCGCCCAAACGCACTTCGATACCCGCTGCGGCGACACGGTTTTTAAGTTCGCCGAGCACTTCACCGGCAGGAGTGAAAGTCGGAAACAGCACGTGCCAGTTGCGGATTTTGCCGCCCAACTCTTCGTCCCGCTCTATTATCAACGGGTCGATGCCCGATTGTTTCAGTCGCAAGGCAGTCTGCATTCCGGCGATTCCGCCGCCTATTACGACAACTCGTTTCTTCATATCAAAACCTGTTTCACAATTTTATGTCGTATACCGTACTCTGCGAACTGCAATTCACGACCGCAGAGTCGGGTTTGCCTATGTATTTCCCGTTGCGACCGAGATATTTGGCTGACGGGTCGTAGTCGATGCCCATCTTGTCGAGCAGAGGTTCGACATCGACCTGATGCATCTGCATCCCGAGTTCCCACGGGTCGTAGCCCAATACCAGTCCTGCCATCTCCTCGTAGGTCAGCACGGGTATTCCGCCTCCGTTCGCACCGTAGGTCGTACCCTCCATCTCGGCTATCGCGTACTGCCATTTGTCGAGGAACATCGAGCAGCCGGGGCAGTTGGCAACGATGAAGTCGGGATGATACGGAGCCATGCTCTCCAATTTCTTGTGCGAATTGGCTATCGAGTATCCGCGGTTCGCCTGCACGAGATAGTTGCGGAATCCGAATCCGCAGCAGTGCCGGCGTTCGGGATAATCGACCACTTCGCCGCCCCACGACTCCACCATCCCTGCCAATACGTAGGGAAACTCCGAACCGCCGATTCCCTTGCGGGGGAAAATCTTGGCGTAGTGGCAGCCGATATGTTCGATCACGCGCAGAGGCTCGCCGGTTTTCGCATTCACGAGCGGACGTTTCATCCGGTCGGCAATCTCTTTGCGGAAATGGAATACGATATCGGAGGTGTGGGCGATATTCTTGGGCTTTACGAATTCGCGCCCCGTCGCCTTCCGCAGGTTCTCATGCGTGCGCTCCTCGGTCTCGGGAAACTCCTCCCACGTCGCGAGAATCTCGGTGTAAATTCCGAAAGAGGTGATGCACGACGAAATCAGATTCTCGTAACCCGCATCGTTCATCAGCGAAAACTGACGGGCTACCACGGCCATTATCGTGTCGTATGGTACGATATCGGAGTGGTAGCCGATGCCGGTACACGACGTGTGCATCGGATCGTCGAAAACATCTTTGCCCAAATCGTTTCGCATGATGTTCAGAAACGCCTTTTCGCTGCCCGGGAAAAAGTTCTGCCGTATGCAACTGCGCGCATAATAATATTTGTCGTCGGCGATAGCCTTCTGATAGTCTTCCCAATTGTTGCGTTTCATACTCTATTCGTTTTCCATGGTGTTGCGTGTATAGGTATCCATCATGTACTCTTCGGTCGCACCGTCGTAGCCCATTTCGCGGGCCTTGGCGTCTGAAAACCGTTCGATGTCGTCGAACAACGCCTTGCCTCCGCAGACTTCGAATATCCGGTGTATCTCTTCGAGCGATTCGTCGTCGATTTTGCGCAATGCGCCTGCCCCCTCGGTGCGGTATGCCGGGGTGAACTGCGAGTAAATCTCCTCGTCGTTGTCATAAATCCACCGCCATACGGTGCCCTGTTCGCAGTGCATGTCGGGATTTATCAGTTTCGGCACGATGCAGTAACCGGTGCGCATTATGTTGCCGCCGATAAGACGTTTGAGCGCGAGTTGCTGCCGTCCCTTTTCGCTTTCGACGAAAAAACCGAGTTCCTGCGACAGTTTGCGCAGCCCCTGAATGACATATCCGGGTGTGTTGCCGCGCGGGCAACGCGGGCGACACGACATGCACTGCCCGCAGAACCAGATGGTTTCGCTGCGCAGCAACTCCTCTATCGCCTCGTCGTCGCGGGTCTGCACGGTACAGACTATCTGGCGCGGGTCGTAATTATAGAATTCGGCCGCAGGACATACGCCCGTGCATACCCCGCAGTTCATGCAGGCATTCAACCCTTCGCGGACACGGACATCCTTCATCAGCATATCGAAATATTTACCCATATAAACAACGATAACTTTGCACTTGCAAAGTTATCGTTGTCTTGAAAAATATGAAATAGGTATAAATACCTATTTTCTGACGTAATCGACGAATGAGAACGGAGCGTCGAATTTTTCTCCGTGCCCGTAATCTTCACGGGCGGTCTCCGTCCAGTCGCTCTCGTCCAACTGCGGGAACGAGGTGTCGCCCTCGTAGTCGCGATGCACGACAGTGAGGTAGATTTTGTCGGCAAGCGGCAGTGCCTGCGCATAAATCTGCGCTCCGCCGATAACGAAAAGTTCCTCCTCGCGCGGGAAAGATGCTATCGCTTCGTCCAGAGAATGTACGACGGTGCAGCCGTCTATCTCTATATCCTGACGCGAAACGACCACATTGGTGCGGTTCGGCAGCGGACGTCCTATCGATTCGAAAGTCCTGCGCCCCATGATTACCGGATGTCCCGATGTTATGCGCTTGAATCGCAGCATATCCTCGCGGATATGCCACAAAAGTGAGTTGTTGTCTCCGATGATGCCGTTTTCCGCAACGGCGACTATGATGCTCAACATGAATGTAAGTCGTTAAAGCCCATAAAGTTTTTAAGGTGTCGTCCGTCAGAACGACATCGGTGCCTTTATCGCCGGATACGGATTGTAGCCTTCGAGCGAGAAGTCTTCGTACCGGAAGTCGAATACCGATTTCACGTCTGGATTCAGCCGCATCGCCGGCAGTGTGCGCGGCGTGCGCGACAACTGCTCGTGCACCTGCTCCATATGATTGAGGTAGATGTGCGTATCGCCGAGCGTATGGATGAATTCGCCTGCCCGCAATCCGCACTCTTGCGCAATCATCATCGTAAGCAGCGCGTACGAAGCGATGTTGAACGGAACGCCGAGGAACGTGTCGGCACTGCGTTGGTAGAGTTGGCACGAAAGCCGTCCGCCGGCGACGTAAAACTGGAACAGAACGTGGCACGGCGGCAGCGCCATCTCCTCGATGTCGGCTGCGTTCCATGCCGAAACGATTATGCGCCGCGAATCGGGATTGTTTTTTATCGTGTCCGTCGCCTGTCGGATTTGGTCGATGCATCTGCCGTCCGGGCAAGCCCACGACCGCCATTGGGCACCGTAAACGCGGTTCAGGTCGCCGAACCGGTAACCCTCTATCGGCGAGTCGATGCCTTCCCGGGCAGCCCGCAGGAAAGTTTCCATCTCGACCGGCAATACTCCGTTGCGGACGCACAGTTCGTTGTAGTGGCGATAGGCATCGTTGTCCCAAATGTGCACGCCGTTATCGACGAGGTATTTTATATTGGTATCGCCGCGCAGAAACCACAGCAGTTCGTGTATGATGCCTTTGACAAAGACCTTTTTCGTCGTCAGCAAAGGAAATCCCTCTTCGAGGTCGAATCGCATCTGATGCCCGAACACGCTTTTGGTGCCCGTTCCCGTACGGTCGTTCTTTACGATGCCCTCGCTGTCGATGCGGCGAAGCAGGTCGAGATACTGTTTCATAATCGGTCGAGTGTTATTTGGGTAATCGTTCCGTCGTCGTCGAGCCGCAGGCAGTTCGGTGCGGTCGTCCAGTCGCCCATGAACAATATGCGTCTCGAAGCCGCTATGTCCGCCATGATGTGCATGTGCCCGAAGACGAAACAGTCCACCTCGTGCGTCGAGGCGTACCGGTCGGCGTATTCGATAAGCGGGGCGAGGAATTTCGTGTCGCGCTCCTTGCCGTGCGACTTTCGCGAATGTCCGCTCCACCATTGTCCGAACCGCAGTGCGAGGTCGGGGTGCACGAGCCACGAAAAGAGAAATCTCGCCACCCGCGAACGAAATACCGCATTCATCAGGCGCAGCGTCGGCTCTCCCTTGATATTCATGTTGTCGCCGTGAGCGACGAAGATGCGCTGTCCGGCGATTTCGAACAGTTGCGGTTTTTTGAAAATTTCGATTCCGCACTCCCGCGTCAGATAGTCCGTAACCCACATGTCATGGTTGCCGGTGAACATCGCTATCCGTATTCCGCAATCGTGCATCCGTGCGAGTTTGCCGAGTACGCGGACGAATCCTTTCGGCACCGCACGACCGTATTCGAACCAGAAATCGAACGTGTCGCCTACCAAAAACAACGCTTTCGCATCGTTCTCTATCTCGTCGAGCCATTCGACGAATCGCCGCTCGACTCTGCGTGCGGTTTCACGGTCGCCTGCTCCGAGGTGTATGTCCGATGCGAAATAATACATTGTATCTGTCGGTTGCCGAATCAGTCGAACAACTCTTCGAGTCTCTTTTCGAGAGCGGTGCTGTACAGATCCTTGCCTACTATCGTTCCGTTGCGGTCGATAAGAAAATTCGACGGCAGTTTCGTTACATTGTATGTTCCGAGCATCGGCGACGCCTCGCCGCGGAAGTCGCAGACCGAAATCCATGGCAGCCGCTGTTCCTGCACCGCCTTGATCCATGCCGCCTTCGATGTATCGACCGATACCTGATAGACGCGGAATCCCTTGTCCTCGTACTTGCGGTAAATCTCTTTCAAATCGGCATTGAGCGCATTGCTGTTGCCTATCTCCGCCGACCAGAAATCGACGAGAATGACGTTGCCTTCGAGCGACGACAGTTTCACCGTGTTGCCGTACATGTCGGGGGCTTCGAGTTCAGGATACGACCGCTCCTGAATCGACTGGAACAGCGATGCCCTCGCCTCCATGCGGGCTACGTCGTTGCGCAGCGAAATCAGGTACGGCGAGTCGGGATATGTCTCCTGCACCGCATCCGCTACCGTGCGGAAATATATCATGTCGCTGTCCGGATTGACGAGGTGCTGTTCTCCGGGAAGCCGCTGATACAGTGCATATATGGAGGCTATGCTCTCCTTGTTTTCGACTATGAACGAAATCTGGTTGCGCTTCACTGCGCGATACTGTTCGTTGTACGAACGGGCGAGTTCGCGTTTGTCCTCCTCGTCCGCCTGCGCATAGTCGGCGATTATCGAGTTCAGCCGCTGTACGCCTGCTATGTAGTCCTTGTTGAACCGGCGCAGCAGTTCCGATTCGCTCGAACCGCTGACCGTGTAGTTGGCCAGTACGCTGCCCAAAGAGCCGACCGTAATGTTTTCGCCGCCCGAGACGAGCAGCGGAATGCGTTCGTTGTTGTAGACTATGTTGTACATCGACGGAGTGGCAGGCACGCCGGATACGACGAACCGGTACGAGCCGTCGGATGCGAGCACGACCGAATCGACAATCGTTTGACCCGATACCGTGGACATCTGTTCGAGATACACCGTTTCGGAGTTCAGCCCGAGAAATTTGCCGGAAATACGAACTTTCGACGAACGGCATCCGCACAAAATCGCGACGACGGCGAGCGTTGCAAAAAACGATCTCTTCATATTCAAATATTACGATTACGGATACAAATATAGCAAAATATACCTATAAACGGCAATTTATTTTACGGTATTGTGCCGCATGATTCCTTTCGGACGTCCTTTCTGCATCGGACGCTGCATGTTCTTTCCGTTTTTTATGGGTTTCTTTCCGTTTTTCGAAGATTGCGAATACGCGGAATGGTGCTGTTTGTACTCGCTTCGGAGATTATTGAGCGCGACTTCGTCGAGTTCGATCGCAAAATCGGACATCCGCTTTATATCTTTAATGATTACCTCGTTGTTGGGGTGCTCCTGATTGTATTCGAAACTCTTGGTGCGCATGAAACGGGCGATGTTGTCCACTGCCGCCGATACCGTCGCCGGGTCCTGCTCCATGCCCAGTCGTTTGAGCATGCAGCCTACGTACTTGCCGTAGTGCTTGAACGGAATATGCGACTGCGTGTAGTTCATTTTCCGCGGTTTCACCATCACGTCCTTGCGCGTCGGCAGCGGATAAGGGCTGTCTACATCCAACTGGAAGTCAGACATTATGAACAGGTGGTCCCAAAGTTTGTGCGTGAAATCCGCTGTATCTCTCAACAGCGGATTCAGATTGCCCATTACGGCGATTACCGCCTTCGCCTGACGTGTACGCTCGGTTTTGTCGGCGATGGATTGAAGCGAATCGACCATTTCCTGAATGTGGCGTCCGTATTCGGGCAAATACAATTTGCGTCTGGTGTAATTATAATTTTTTTTCATATTGTAAGTTTCGCAACCGCTTCCGGTCGTATCGGCAGGTGTGTCGAAGCGTCGGTTCGATACTCCGACAGGTTCGCGCCGATACCCGTTGCGGAACGATTTCGAGTGTAGATTCGACTCCCGCGCCGAATTGCATCAGATTAGCATCTGCGGAAGTAAAACGCTAACTTTGATGCAAAAGTATACAATTTTTTCACAATAGCAACTATGGCAAAGGTTTTAATTTTGGAACAATCAAAAAGTGTGCGAAATAATTTGCGCGAACGGTTGGAGTTCGAGGGTTATTCGACCGAAGGTGCGGAGAGTCTCGCGAACGCGGAGGAGATGTGCAAAAAGATTCCGTTCGATATAATTCTGTCCGACAATGCGACCGGGATTTCCGCGATGGGGGTGCCGTTCATCGTCATGTCCGCCGACAATACCATAGAATCAGCCGTCGATGCGCTGCGCCACGGAGCGGAGGATTTCATTACAAAACCTATCGACATGAACCGTCTGCTGGCGGCTGTCCGGCGCAGCGTGTCGAACGACAATACGGACGAGGCGAAACCGGTTCAGCGCAGCCGTGCGCAGCATCCCAGACGCGGCGGTGCCGCTTCGGGCGACATCGAACCCATTGTGGGCGGGTCGGAGAGCATCATGCGCGTGCAGAGACTCATAGATAAGGTGGCTTCCTCGGAGGCGCGGGTGCTTATTACCGGCGAGAACGGCACCGGAAAGGAACTCGTTGCCCGATGGCTTCACCGCAAGAGTGCGCGTGCCGCCGCTCCGTTCGTCGAGGTGAACTGCGCCGCCATCCCGTCGGAACTTATCGAGAGCGAACTTTTCGGGCACGAAAGGGGTGCATTCACCTCGGCTATCAAGCAGCGCAAGGGTAAATTCGAGCAGGCTGACGGCGGGACGCTGTTCATGGACGAGATTGGCGACATGTCGCTGTCGGCACAGGCGAAAGTGTTGAGGGCGTTGCAGGAGAGCAAAATTTCGCGTGTCGGCAGCGACCGCGACATAGATGTCGATGTCCGTGTGATAGCCGCGACCAACAAGGATTTGCGCGAGGAGATTCGCAAGGGCAATTTCCGCGAAGACCTCTACCACCGCATAGGTGTCATCGTCGTAAAGGTGCCGCCGCTGCGCGAACGAAAGGAGGATATTCCGATGCTCGCCGACCATTTCATACGGAAGATATGCGCCGAAAACAAAATCGACTGCAAAAAGATAGACCGCGAAGCGATAGATGCTCTGTCGCAAATGCCGTGGACGGGCAATATACGCGAACTGCGCAACGTAATCGAGCGTCTTATCGTTTTGAGCGACGACCGTATCACGGTCGAAGAGGTGAAGCAGTATTGCTGAGAAAAAGTCCTCAGCGGCATCGGGGTCTTTAAGGTCGTTAAGGACTTTAAAGACTTTGTTTTTTGCTATCGTCTCCTTTCGCCCCGAGAATCTTTAAAATGTCTGCCGGGCGGTCGGCGATATGTTCGGCGCGGTTTTCGACGAGTTCCTCGCGTGAACGGAACCCCCAACTTACGCCTATCGAATGCGCACCGGCATTGTGCGCGGTCTGCATGTCGATACCTGAATCTCCTATCATCCAGCACTTTTCGGGCGATGTTCCGCACTCATCCATTATCTGTCGCAGCAGTGCCGCATCGGGTTTCAACGGCACTCCGTCGCGATTGCCGTATACAGCCGAGAAGCGGATGCCGGGGAAGAATCTGCCTGCGAGTTTGCGTGTCCCGTCGTTGAACTTGTTCGATGCCACGGCGAGTTTCCACCCGGCACGGAAAAGTTTTTCGACCACTTCGGGGATGCCGTCGTAAGGCTTGGTGTGCAAATCGATATGGTCGATATAGTAGTCCAGAAAATCGCGCCGTGCCGACGCGATGTAATCGGGCGTGCGCAACTCCTCGGGCAGAGCACGTTCGACGAGGCGTGTTATGCCGTTGCCGACGAAATGACGGTAATCGTCATAGCCGTACTCGTCGAGACCGCGCTTGCGGAGCATGAAATTGCAACTCTCGGCAAGGTCGCCTATCGTGTCGAGCAGCGTACCGTCGAGGTCGAATACTATCAGTTTGTTTTCCATGTTTTTCATATCGGTCCGTTGCTGAAATTGTCATGTTGCGGTGCAAAAGTACGGATTTTTTCGTATCTTTGCGAGACATAACGCTCAGCCCTTGTAGTTCAACGGATAGAACGGAAGTTTCCTAAACTTTAAATAGCAGTTCGATTCTGCTCGAGGGTACACCATTCTTTCGGGTCGCGCATCGTCGGCGCGACTGTGCGTTCATCCCGCCGCGATTCCCATAAATTGTTGAAATATTGTTTATAACAATATCGTCTTTGTCATTTCGCGCGAACAAAGTTTTCCATACCTTACCGGCGGTTATGTTTAATGAGCGATTGTTTTTGCGTCATTGCCCGAAATAACGGTTGCAGCCGCTCCCCGAAAAATCCGGTAATGGTGCAAAAATCCGCGGCTGCGAAATTCGCAGCCGCGGTTGGTTTGGAATATGCCTTCCGATTACTCCTCCGGAGCGTCGAAATGCAGCGTTACAGGCAGCGGTTTGTCAGGACCGATTTGGAACGTATCGACATAGAAATTGACGTCGATATGCTTGTCTTTCAAATCCTGATACTGATGATTCTTTATCAGCGGTCTGACCTTTACCGAAATCGTTTCGAACGGACGGAGTTCGTAGTTGCGGACATAGAAGAATTTTTCCGAACCCGGTGCTTTGAGCAGGCGAATCGGAATGCTCGACTTGTTCACGAGCGTGAAAGTCATATCCCGCTTATTGAATTTGACCCCCTTTACCTTTACGCATGCGTCGAACAGCGGACGAAGCATGTCCTCGCGACCGTAAACCATCTCCTCTGCATATACCGCCGTACGCTGGTGGTCCAATGCGTCGCGAACCGCGGCTTCGGTTCTCTCGGTTGCGAAAACGAGGGTGATAGGCCGGTGCTGACCGTTCAGATAGTCGATCATATGAAAGAACGGCGTGTGTGCATCCGAATTGCCGAACATCGTGATGTTGCGGTCCAAAGCCCACTGGTGAGCCTCAGGACTGTACCCGCAGAACTTGTTGTAGATTTCGATGCCCTGCATGTATCCCTCTTTGCAGAGTTTGGTGTGTTCCGGCCACCAAACGGTTTCGTTCGGAGCCTGCTTCTCCCAGTTCGGGTGATTCCACATCGTGAATCCTCCTTGGGCGTGAGCCTCTTTCAAACCGTGCTCCATAGCCTTCATTTCGTCGTCATCATACTTCTCCGCTTCTTCGCAGATTTTGTCGCAATCGCTTACGAACAGACAGTTCCAGTGTCCCGGAGGCATGCCGCGGGAGATTTCTCCTCCATGAATCACGAGCAGTTTCTTGCCGGCTGCCTTGCGCGCTATTTCGAACGACCGGTCGCGGTCGCACTTTTCGGCATCGAACAGACCCGCCTTGACTTGCTTTTGCAAACGCGAGTCTACATGGTCGGTGATGGCGATTACGTCCAGCCCTTCCCAAACAGCCTCTTGCACACGGGTGGTCGGCCATACGGTCGCATCCGAGAACACCGTGTGGATGTGGAAATCTCCCTTCAAGGTCTTGTATCCCTCGATGTTCGGGATTACAATCTTGTTGGGAGTCGTTGCCGACACGCCGAGCGAAGCCGCCGCCGCAACGAACATTGACAAAATAAATTTTCTCATCCTCTTTAAGGTTTTACAGGTTTTTCGTATACAAAGATACGAATAAGCGGGGGATACGCAAAAAGTATCCTAAAAATATTCCTCGCGATAGCGATAAGAGTTGCGCAGCGATTCGAAACGGTCGGGGTTGCGGCGCAGCGATTCGCTGTCGCCCGCTATGTCGCAGCGGCTTCTTATCGAATCGCACAACTCCCGCCATGCAATCGGTCGCGGCACGGTGCGCCCGACCCCTGCCGGATACCACCCTTCCAACGGCAAACCGAAGTGCCGGGCAATCGCCACGACAGCCATTGCCGTCGCGTTCGCCTTGCCCTGCAACGAATAACCCGCTATATGCGGAGTGGCTATCACCGCTTTTTCGAGCAATCGGCGGTCGATGTCGGGTTCATGCTCCCAAACGTCTATCGCGCAGTCGAATCCGCTGTTCAGCAATGCATCCGTATCGATTACCCCGCCGCGGGAGGCATTGATGATTATCGCCCCCTTGCGCATCATGCCGAGCGTTCGGGCATTCATCATATGACGTGTTGCGGCATCCAGCGGAACATGCAGCGTAAGTATGTCTGCCCGGTGAAGAACCTCGTCGAGCGGCAGGAATCCGAGATGCTCGCGCTCCTCTCGCGGAGGGTCGCAGCACACGACACGGAATCCCCACGATTCGGCATACTCCTTGACGAGCCGGCCAACATTGCCTACGCCGACGATACCCAGAGTGCGTTCGTGCGGAGCGAATCCGAACCGTTCCGAGAGTGCGGCGAGCGTTGCCGCAACCCATTGCAGCACCCCTCTCGCATTGCATCCGGCTGCGGTCGCCGTTCCGATTCCGCGGGAGAGGCAATAGCCGAGGTCGATATGGTCGAATCCTATCGTCGCCGTCGCTATGAATTTCACTGACGAGCGGTCGAGCAACGCCGCATTGCATTCGGTGCGGGTACGGACAATCAATGCATCGGCGTCGCGCACGTCATCGGGCAATATTTTCGACCCCTCGATGCGCACTACATCGGCAAAGCCGTCGAATACGTCTTCGAGAAAAGGAATCGCTTTGTCTGCTACGATTTTCATCCGCAAAATATTTCGCTGTCGTGCGACAGACTTAAAAAACTTCACAAATATAGTTATCTGTCGCCGACATCGGGAGCGAATTGCAATTATTTTTTTTACATTTGTATCGTAATCGACGTCGGGCGATACTACGAAAGTCGGAAAAACGCATGACAATGAAAAAAATATCTATTTATATCGCCGCAGTGCTGTTACTCGGCTCGATGTTCGGCAGTTGCGGAAAAGGCGGCGGCAAACTGACGGGAGAAGCCGATTCGCTGTCATATGTGATCGGTCTGAACGTGGGGCACAATCTGCTCGCCATGGACTCGACGCTCAATGCCGATGCCGTGTGCCGGGCGATTCGCGACGTATTCGCCGGTTCGCAGCGAATGACGCTCGAAGAGGCGCGCGACTACTATCTCGCGCAGAAGACCTATTTCATCCACGAGAAGGCGCAGGCTTATCAGGAGCGATTCCTCACCGATTTGAGCAAGAGCGACCGTTCATACGTCCGCACCCGGAGCGGCGTTACATACAGGATAAAGACGCTCGGCGACCAAAGCATCCAGACCATGACATCCCGCGACACGGTACGCATCGCCTATACGATTCGCGACGATGCGGGACGGACCGTTCGCGAATCCGACACGTTGAGGGCAGCCTATCGCGATTTGATAAACGGGTTGCAGGAGGTCGTGAAAATCGCCGGCGACGGCGGGAAGTTCGATGCTTGGCTGCCGTCGAAAACCGCATACGACACCGCAGGGAACGAGGAACTGGGCATCGCCCCGAACCAGTTGCTCAACTACGATGTAGAGATTCTCGACATCGACTATTACAATCGCGACAACCGCCGGTAACGGCATTCGGCGGCAGCAGCGACGATATACGCAACTTTTGCGATTTTTGCGACTTTTATTCGCACCCCGATATGAAAAGAGAACCGTTCATCGTCCGTCTCGGCGGCATGTATGTCGATGCGTTCCGCACATCGCCGCTCACCCGCGTAATGATACTGCTTATCGCGGTGAAACTGTTCGTCATGTTCGCCATCATCAAGGTTCTGTTCTTTCCGAACCTGCTCGGACGGCTCGATTCGGACGAGCAGCGGGCGAAAACGGTGGTCGAAAACCTTACCGCTCCTGTCGAAATCAACCAACCTTAAAACATATAACGACTTATGGATTTCAGCGAACTTTTACAATTAACCGACTGGTCGCGAGCCCAATTCGCGATGACGGCGATGTTCCATTGGATATTCGTTCCGCTCACGTTAGGTCTCGCCGTCCTTTGCGCCGTCATGGAGACGCTCTACTATCGAACGGGCGACGAAAAGTGGCGGCACATATCCAAATTCTGGATGCGTTTGTTCGGAATCAATTTCGCCGTCGGTGTCGCGACGGGACTGATTCTCGAATTCGAGTTCGGCACCAACTGGTCGAACTACTCCTACTTCGTCGGCGACATATTCGGTGCTCCGCTGGCAATAGAGGGCATCATGGCATTTTTCATGGAGGCGACGTTCGTCGGCGTTATGCTCTTCGGCTGGGACAAGGTGTCGAAACGGTTTCACCTCGCCTCGACATGGCTCGTTGCCATAAGCGTCAATCTCTCGGCACTGTGGATTCTCATCGCCAACGCATGGATGGAGTATCCGGTCGGCACCGAATTCAATATCGACATGGCGCGCAACGAGATGGTCTCGTTTTGGGATGTCGCTCTGTCGCCTTTCGCGCTCAACAAATTCGTACACTCCGTAACATCGGGATTCGTAACCGGAGCGGCATTCGTACTCGCCGTTTCGGGCTGGTACCTGCTGCGACGCCGCCACACCGAGGAGGCGTTGCGCAGCACGAAAATCGCCGCCGCATTCGGCACGCTGTCGCTTTTGGTCTGCATCTATACCGGCGACGGTTCGGCAGTGCTCGTTACCAAACATCAGCCGATGAAACTCGCGGCGATGGAAGCGCTCTACGACGGCAGCGAGGGCGCACCGCTCGTCGTATTCGGCGTCCTGCGCCCCGAGAGCGAACGGACGAATGACGACGATGCATTCCATTTCAAGTTCGAGATTCCGAAACTGCTCTCCGTCATGGGAACTCACGATTTCGACGGCTATGTCGCCGGCATCAACGACCTTATCAACGGCAATGCCGAACGCGGAATCCTCCCGACCGGCGAGAAAATCGAACGCGGACGCGAAGCGATAGCCGTGCTGAAACTCTACCACGACACTCTCGACCGCGGCGACAAGGCGGCCGCACAGGAGATTGCCGCCAAGTTCGATCCGAACACGGAGGAGGGCAAGACGTTCCTCGCCGAGAACTTCCGCTATTTCGGCTACGGATACCTCGCTTCGCCGAAAGAGGCTGTACCGCCGATTGCACTGACGTTCTATTCGTTCCGCGCGATGGTCGGCATCGGCTCGCTGTTCCTCGTGATATTTGTCGCCGTATGGATTCTGCAACGCCGCCGCGAACGTTTCGAGGGCATGAAATGGATGCACGCGCTGATGATTCTCGCACTGCCGCTCGCCTACATCTGTTCGTGGGCAGGCTGGATTGTCTGCGAGGTAGGTCGTCAGCCTTGGACGGTTCAGGATTTGCTGCCTACCGTGGCTGCCGTATCGAAACTCGACACGACGTCGGTGGCAGTTACGTTCTTCATCTTCGCCACGATGTTTACCGTCATGCTGGCGGTCGAAATAATGATTATGTTACGTCAGATTAAAATCGGATTCAAAAACGAATAGGCTATGGATACTCTCGTATTTCTTCAACACTACTGGTGGGCGGTAATCGCCCTTCTGGCATCGCTGCTCGTATTCCTGCTGTTCGTTCAGGGCGGACAGGGAATGCTCTACGAACTCGGACGCACCTCGGCGGAGCGGACGATGATAGTCAATTCGACGGGTCGCAAATGGGAACTCACCTTCACGACGCTCGTAACCTTCGGCGGGGCATTCTTCGCCGCATTCCCGCTGTTCTACTCGACGAGTTTCGGCGGGGCATTCTATGTATGGATGCTGATTCTGCTCATCATGGTGATTCAGGCTGTCGCATACGAATTCCGCCGCAAGCCGAACAACATCTTCGGCGAGCGTTTCTACAATATTCTGCTCGTCGTGAACGGCATCGGAGCCCCGCTTCTGATAGGCACGGCGGTAGGAACGATGTTTACCGGCGCGGAGTTTACGGTCAATCGCGCCAATCTGTCGATAATCGGCGGCGGGTCGGCGATTTCGCAATGGGTTTCGCCATGGTACGGACTCGAAGCACTCGCCGACATGCGCAACGTATGTCTGGGGCTTGCGCTCGTATTTCTGTCGAGAATGCTCGCGGCGCAGTATTTCATGAACGACATAGACGACCGTACGCTGTTCAACCGTTCGCGAAAGGCGATGTTGATAAACGCCATACCGTTCGTTATTTTCTTCGTCGCGTTCCTGCTCGCCATACTGCTCTCCGACGGCTGGGCTGTCGGAGCGGACGGGACGATAACCGTCGAGCCGTATAAATACCTGAATAACATGCTCGCGATGCCTGCCGTAACCGCACTGCTGCTTGCAGGAGTGGTATCGGTGCTCGCAAGCGTCGTTATCGGCTATTTCCGCTCGAACCGCAAGGCGATTTGGTTCGGCGGCATCGGTACGGTCGTTACGGTCTGGATGCTGTTGCTGACGCTCGGTTTCAACGGCACGGCATACTATCCGTCGCTCGCCGATACGCAGAGCAGTCTGACTATCGGCAACAGTTCGTCGGGACTGTTCACGCTCAAAACGATGACCGTCGTTTCGTTGCTCGTGCCGTTCGTACTCGCCTACATCTGGTACGTATGGCGCGAGGTGAACAAACACAAGATTTCGCAGCAGACCGCCAACGACGACCACGCATATTGATTGCTCATACCTTATATCAAACCGGTGCCGGCTTCCCAAAAGAGCCGGCACTGCTATTTAAGGACTTTAAAGACGTTAAGGTCTTTAAAGACTTTTGCGGAAAGGCTCTACCGGATTTCGCCGTATGTCGGCAACCCCTTGCGGGTCGAGGAGTCGAGCGCAAAGGCGATGAATACCATAATAGAGAATGCCACGAGCGACGAACCTCCGTAACTGATGAACGGCAGCGGAATGCCCATGACCGGCATCAGCCCTATCGTCATGCCGACATTGACGAACGTATGGAACAGCAGTATCGCAGCAACGCAGTAGCAGTAAACACGTCCGAAAGCCTCCTGCTGACGGTCGCCCATGCGCATCAGTCGCAGAATAAGCAGCGCGAGGAGCGTCAGAACGACGATTGCGCCGAGGAAGCCGGTCTCCTCGCCGATAGTGCAGAATATGAAATCGGTATGTTTTTCAGGCACGAAATTGTAGCGAATCTGCGTGCCTTGCAGGAAACCCTTGCCGAAAACTCCGCCCGAACCGATAGCGATTTTCGACTGATTGACATTGTAGTCCTGCCCCGTCGGGTCGCTTACGATGCCGAGGAAACTGAGTATTCGTTTCTGCTGATGGTCGCGCAGAACCGACTCGAAGATGAAATTCGAGGTCGGCAGAAATATCATCGACAGGAAGAATATGGCGACCGAAACATAGATGTTGCGCAGATTGTTGCGGTAGGCGTACCACAGTACGGCCAGCAGCGACAGCAGCGTCGCGATAAGCAGGCTTTTATAGTAATCGAATCCGTTCGGAAGCAAGGCATCGAGCACGAGTTGTATGGCGATGCTGACGAGGAAGAGTCCGGCGGCATACTGCATACAGTCTTTCCAGCGTCGGTTCATCATCGCCTCCGACAGCGTGAACACAGCGATAAGCGCGATAAGCAGCGTCGTGGGCGAAATCAGGAACGACACGATGAACAGCGTAACGATGAACAGCAGCGGGATGCATATCCACTTGTTCAGCCCCTCGCGATACAGGACGAAGAGGAACGAACCGAGTACGATGCCCGAACCTGTATCGTTCTGCAACATCACTATGCCCAACGGCAGCAGAATCAGTGCGGCGATGCGGAACAGGTCGCCCGCCTTGGATATCGAGAACGAATATTCGCTCATAAGTCGGGCAGTGGCGAGTGCAATGGCGATTTTGGCGAACTCCATCGGCTGGATTCGCATTCCTCCGATTTGGAACCATGCTTTCGCTCCGTTCACCTCGCGACCGAAAAACAGCGTCGCGACCAGAGCGACGATACCGGCTGCATAGGCATAGTATGCGAACTTGTGCCAGATGCTGCCGTCGAGCAGCAGTACGACGAGCCCGACGCCCCATGCCACGCCGATCCATGCCAACTGTTTCATGTAGTTGTGCGACATGGAGAACACGTTTTCGCTCGTTTCGTCCCACGACGCCGAGAAAATGGCGGCGAACCCGACGAGCGTCAAAAGCACGTACAACAACACCGCGAAACGGTCTACGCCCGAGAACATCGATATGCCGTTGCGGTTACTTGCCATACATCGAATAGTTTATATGTTTGTTCTTCACGTACTCGACCAATTCGGGACGCTTCACCTCCCCCGTCAGATACATCTCCTCGACAAGCGATGCGATAGGCACAGCCGCCTCCGCACCGAATCCGCCGTGCTCGACATAGACGGCTATCGCTATTTTCGGATTGTTGCGCGGAGCGAACGAAATGAACGTCGAGTGGTCGGCTCCGCGGGGATTCTGCGCCGTACCGGTCTTGCCGCATACGTCCAAATCTTTCAGATATGCCAGACGACCCGTGCCGTCCACATTCACTCCCCTCCACATGCCTTCGACTATCGCATTGAAATGCTTCGTATCGACCTTGGTATAGTGCCGTTCGTAGAATCGCGCATCGAGCGAATCGCGTCCCTCGATGCTGCGCACGATATGCGGGATATAGTAGTACCCGCGATTGGCGACCGTCGCGGCGAGGTTCGCCATCTGCAACGGCGTACAGCCCAACTCGCCCTGACCTATCGACAGCGAAAGCACCGTCAGCGCATTCCACGAACGGCGGTAGCGTTTGTCGTAGAACTCGCGCGTCGGGACATATCCGGCACCCTCTCCCAGAAAATCCGAACCGAGTTTGCTGCCGAAACCGAAACTCAAAACATACTCGCGCCACACGTCATAGGCATCCTTCAACGAATCGTAACGCCGGTTTTCGAGAATGTTGCGGAACACATAGCAGAAATAGGCGTTGCACGAAGTGGCTATTGCATTGTGCAGCCCGAGCGGCGACGAGTGGTGATGGCAGCCGACATGGATGCGGCCGTAATCGTAACCGTGATTGCACGGATAGATGTTATGCGTAGTGAGCACCCCTTCCTGCATGCCGATAAGCCCGTTCACGAGTTTGAACGTGGAGCCGGGAGGATATTTCGACTTGACCGAACGGTTGAACAGCGGATGACGCTTGTTGTTCAACTCTTTCATGTAGTTGTTGCCGCGCTCTCTGCCGACGAGTTCGTCCGGATCGAACGTCGGCGAAGATGCCATGACGAGGATTTCGCCCGTCGCGGGCTCTATCGCCACGACCGCGCCGACCTTTCCCGCCATAAGTTCTTCGGCGAACTGTTGCAGCCGGGCATCGATAGTGCACACTATCGATTTTCCGCGCACGGCATTTTTCAGAACCGAGTCGCGCGAACCGCCGCGAGCGTAAATATCGCGAAGAATCAACCCCTTTTCGCCCCGCAGCACCGGTTCGTAAGCAGCCTCGACGCCTTCGGTGCCGATATAGTCGCCCACGTTGTAGTCGGGATAGCGGCGCAGCATGTCGGGCGACACCTCGCCGACACTGCCCAAAAGGTTGCCGCCGATTTTGCGCGGATACTGACGGACGGTACGCGGCACGGTATAGAAGCCGGCGATATTCATCTCGTCGAGTTGCAGTTTCTCTTCGGAGAAGAGGAATTTGGTTACCTGCGTGCCGACACGCCCGCGGGCGCGGGCATTGCGCATGGCATTATCGAACCTGCGCCGCGTCATTCCGGTTATGCGGCACAGACGCGCCGTGTCGAATCCCGTCTTCGGCAGGTCGCGATAGACGACCATAAGGTCGTAGCACTCCTTGCTCTGCACCAGATACTCGCCGTTGCGGTCGAACACCTCTCCGCGCGGAGGATATTTCACCTCGTAGCGCAGGAAATTGTTGCGTGCGAGTTCGTCATATCGACCGTCGAACAGTTGGATGTAGCCTAACCGCAGCACAATCGCACCGAAAATTATGATGACTATCGCCCGCAGCACGACGGTGCGTGCGGAACGCTGTTCGTTGTCGAGCATCATAATCTGGGCGACAGTTTAGGCATGAAAACGAATATCAGCAGATAGACGAGAGCGAGCGATGCAGCCGTGCTGTACAGCAGCCGCGTGAGGAAAAATCCGAAGTTGTCGAACGACAGCCTCTCGAATCCGAAAAAGAGCACCGAATGGAGAACGACCATAGCCGCGACATAGCGATGAAAGCGATGTACGCCCAGCCGTTCGGGCGACGGAATGCCTTCCGCCTTGGCAAGGTCCGAAAAACCTGCCACGAAATGGAGTATCGGACGGCGGAAAAAGGCTGCGGGCAGCGTCGCGATGACGTTCAGTCCGTTCACCCCCATCGTAAAGTCCATCAAAAGCCCCAGCAGCAGCCCGACGAGCAGGATGCCCATCTGCGAGATTTCGAGCGGCAGCATTATCAGGCACACGATATAGACCATGGGGGCGAAGCGTGCGCTTATCGTGATGTTGTTGAGCAGGAAAATCTGCAACATCGCCACGACCGCGAAAAGCAATATGTATGCGCCTCTGTTGTTCATTTCGTTCTATTCCGAATCGGTTTCCGTCCCGCCGGCGGTTTTGAGCGGCGCACTCTCCAATGCACGGATTTCGCCCGCCGCCGTATTGTTCACGAGCAGCACGTTGCCGAGCCGGGACATGTCGGCAGCCAGCCGCACACGGACGTTGTAAGTCGTCTGCGCCTTGTTCAACTCGAAACTCTCCACCGTACCGATAGTCAGATTCGGCGGAAAATAGTGCGAGAATCCGGTCGTCGTAACCACCTCGCCGCACTCCACAGCCGCATATTTCGACACCTCGTCGAAGTCCACGAGCGTCGGATCGCCGCCGTGCCAATGCACCGAACCGGGAGTATCGTCCGATGCGAGTTTGCCGCTCGTCCGGAATTCGGTATTGAGCAGCGTAATCGCGACCGAATAGTTTTCGGAGCAGTTCACCACGTAACCCACCGCGAATCCCTCGGGCGAAATCACCGCCATGTCTATCGACACGCCGTCGTTGAACCCCTTGTTCAGCGTGATGAAATTTTGCGGGCGGTTCACGGAGTTCGACACCACGCGGGCCGCTATATATTCATAGGCATGCACCGCCGCAGCCAGCGTATCATGGTCATGCGGCAGATATTCGCGGCAGGCATCGAGACGGTTTTCGAGTTCGGCGATACGTTCTGTAAGCCTTATATTCTCCCTGCGCAGCGAAAAATAGTGCCCCGTCTCGCCCAACATATCGTGGATGCTTCCGACGATGCTGTTCGATAATGCGAGCAGCCGCGACTGCGTGTACGGCGTAGAGTAGGCATAAGCACGTATGGCGACAATCTCCAACAAGATGAAGATTATCGCCACATAGGTTTTTTTTATGAAATACAAAAGCCTGTACATTGCATTGCGCGGGATTTCGTCTTTATGCGGCATGCCCCGCGACACGCCTTATAGGCGGATGTTGCGGAACCCGATGCCCTATCCCCTCATCAGGAACGAAAAGCGGTTGATGTTCTTCAACGCCATGTTGGTTCCGCGAACGATTGCTCGCAACGGGTCTTCGGCGATATGGAAAGGTATGCCGGTCTTCTCCGACAGACGCTTGTCGAGCCCCTTGATGAGCGCACCGCCGCCTGCGAGATATACGCCGTTGCGATAGACGTCGGAATACAACTCCGGCGGCATGCTTTCGAGCACCTTCATCAACGCCGCATCGAGTTTGACGAGCGATTTTTCGAGGGCATACGATATTTCGTTATAATTGAGCGACACGGTTTGGGGCAGAGCGGTGAGGATGCTCGGACCCGTGATGACGAAATCCTCCAACTCCTCGTCCAACTCCGATACTGCCGCGCCGATGCTGCATTTGATTGCTTCGGCAGTGCGCACGCCTATACGTATATTGTGCTGCTGGCGCACGTAATTCTGGATATCGTCCGTAAACACGTCGCCCGCGACATCGATAGACTCGGAGCAGACGATGCCGCCGAGCGAGATGCAGGCGATTTCGGACGTACCGCCGCCGATGTCGATAATCATATTGCCCTCCGGAGCCTCGACATCGAGACCTGCGCCGAGAGCGGCCGCCATAGGTTCGAATATCATCGTTACCTCGCGCGCACCGGCATGTTCGGCTGAATCGCGCACCGCACGTATTTCGACATTCGTGGAGCCCGACGGAATGCAAATCACCATTTTTAGCGACGGAGAGAAGAGCGATCCCGAGGTCTTTATCTTGCTTATCATTCCGCGCAGCATCAACTCCGTAGCGCTGAAATCGGCAATAACGCCGCTTTTGAGAGGCCGGATAGTGCGTATGTTAGGATTAGTTCGATCCTCCATCATCTTCGCCTCCTTGCCCACGGCGATACATTTGCCCGACAGCACATCCACCGCCACTATCGACGGTTCGTCGGCGACGACTTTGTCGTTGTGCACTATCAGCGTATTCGCCGTACCGAGGTCGATAGCCAACTCCTGAGTCAGTGAAAACAATCCCATAATTTATATTCTTCTCTAAATTTCAATCTTTTAAACCCGCAGTCTCCGTGTGCGGCGACTACGTTCCGCAATTTCTACAAAGGTAGGAAAAAGATAAATATCTTTTTGACTTTTCCGAAAAAATTTTACTGACTTCAAGTGTTGCGGCGTACGTGTAGTCCGACGGCAATCCGGACCGGCGGAACGGACGGATTTCGGTGGCGACGAAGCGGGATAATACATGAAAAAAAGCGAAATGGTTCGGCATTCATTTGTTTTTCGGGAAAATTAGCCATATCTTTATAATCGCAAACCTTAAAGCTCTCATAAATATGAAAGCAAGATTATTGTTTTTTCTTTGCTATATCGTCGCAGTCGCAGGCTGTACGAAAGATGATACTATCATGTCGCTGTCGATACAGGAACAACACGAAACCGACGGGACACGCATTGAAAAAAATCCTATCGGGTTGTACAAATTCACGGATTCGACAATCGTCCTCGGCGAGAAACTCGACAATCCCTACTCGGTCGCCAATATGCAAATCGCCCGCGACAGTCTGATTGCGGAGGGTGCTACTCCGTCTTCACTGCCGGCGATAAACGTTACCCACTATTATGCACGATTCAGACCCGCCGATGACGATGC
>CAYRSF010000024.1:0-41110 GCA_964427035.1 uncultured Alistipes sp. | reverse complement strand
CTCCATCTGCTTCTTCATCTTGCCCGCTTCGGGGTATATTTCGGCCGGGATGCCCGCATCGCGCACCTTTTTCAGCGCGTTAAGCGATGCCGCCTCCTCGTCCGCGCCCAAGTTCACGAACAATACTTTCGTCGCGAAATCGACATCATCCGGAAAGAGATTCAGCCCGACCATAACATCGTATATGCGGTCTGCACCGAACGATATGCCGACACCCGACACGTCCGGCATTCCGAAGATTCCCGTAAGATTGTCGTAGCGTCCGCCGCCGCATATCGAACCGATAGCGAAATCGTTCGCCTTGACCTCGAATATCGCGCCGGTGTAGTAATTCAATCCGCGTGCCAGCGACAAATCCAGTTCGACGGGCAGACCGATGCCGAGTCTTTCGACGTATCCGAATATCGTCCGCATCTCCTCGATGCCGAGAAGTCCGGCGGGCGAATCGGCAAGTATCGAACCCAACTTTTCGATTTTGTCGTTCGTCGAGCCCGACAATTCGAGTATCGGTTGAAGTTTGGCTATCGCTTCGTCCTCTATTCCCCGTTCGCGCAACTCCGCTTTCACGTTATCCAAACCTATTTTTTCGAGTTTGTCTATCGCAACGGTTATGTCTATCATCTTGTCGGCATGCCCCATTATCTCGGCAATGCCATACAATATTTTACGATTGTTTACTTTGAGCGTTACGTTAATCCCGAGTTTGCGGAACACCTTTTCGACAATCTCGATAAGTTCTACCTCGTTTAGTAACGACCGCGAACCGATGACATCTGCATCGCACTGGTAAAATTCGCGATAACGCCCCTTCTGCGGGCGGTCTGCACGCCATACCGGCTGGATTTGGTAACGCTTGAACGGGAACGCGATTTCGTTCTGATGCTGCACGACATAGCGGGCGAACGGCACTGTCAGGTCGTAACGCAATCCCTTTTCGCAGATTTTCGACGCCGAGCGCAATGCCTCGCTGTCGAGTCCCGACGCATAGTCGCCGGAATTCAGAATCTTGAAAAGCAACTTGTCGCCCTCGTCGCCGTACTTGCCGAGCAGGGTTGAAAGAGTCTCCATTGCAGGCGTTTCAAGCGGTGAAAAGCCGTAGGTGCGGAACACCCCGCCGATGGTATTGAATATGTACTGGCGGCGCATCATCTCTGCCGGGGAGAAATCGCGCGTGCCTTTCGGTATCGATGGTTTTTGAACTGCCATTGTTATAGATATGTTTGATTACTCCATAAGTTTGCGATATTTGACACGGTGCGGGGTAGTGTCGATGCCCTGATTGCGCTTCCATGTTTCGTACTCCGAATAAGAGCCTTCATAGAACACTGCCTTGGAATCGCCCTCGAACGAAAGTATATGCGTCGCCACGCGGTCGAGAAACCAGCGGTCGTGCGAAATTACCACAGCACATCCCGCGAAGTTTTCGAGACCCTCTTCGAGCGCGCGCAGGGTATTCACATCAATATCGTTCGTCGGTTCGTCGAGCAGAATTACATTGCCTTCTTCTTTCAGCGCCATTGCAAGGTGCAGCCGGTTGCGCTCGCCGCCCGACAGCATTCCGCACTTTTTCTCCTGATCCGCTCCGGTAAAGTTGAATCTTGCGACATACGCACGGGCAGGCACCTGACGGCTGCCGAGGGTTACGAAGTCGCTGTTCTGCGAAATCACCTCGTATACGGTCTTCTCCGGATCGATGGATTTGTGCTGCTGGTCCACGTACGCGAGTTTTACGGTCTGTCCGACGGTAAATGTTCCGCTCGTCGGCTTTTCCAACCCCATTATCATTCTGAAAAGGGTAGTCTTCCCCGTTCCGTTGGGACCGATAACGCCGACGATGCCGGCAGGCGGAAGTTTGAAATCGAGATGTTCGTACAGCACACGGTCGCCGAACGCCTTCGACACGTCGTTCGCTTCGATGACCACATCGCCCAAACGCGGACCGTTAGGGATGTATATTTCGAGTTTCTCCTCCTTTTGCTTCGCATCCTCATTGAGCATCTTGTCGTATGCGGACAAACGCGCCTTGCTCTTCGCATGTCGTCCGGCAGGCGACATGTTCACCCATTCCAATTCGCGTTCGAGAGTCTTGCGGCGTTTGCTCTCCTGTTTCTCCTCCAAAGCCATCCGCTTGGTTTTCTGTTCGAGCCAGCCCGAATAGTTGCCTTTCCACGGGATGCCCTCACCGCGATCGAGTTCGAGAATCCAGCCGGCGACCTTGTCGAGGAAATACCGGTCGTGCGTAACGGCTATAACCGTACCCTTGTATTGTTGCAGGTGTTGTTCGAGCCAATCGATGCTCTCGGCGTCGAGGTGGTTGGTCGGCTCGTCGAGCAACAGCACGTCCGGCTGTTGCAGCAGCAGTCGGCACAATGCCACCCGGCGGCGTTCACCGCCAGACAAAACCGCCACTCTCTGGTCGGCATCCGGACAGCGCAGGGCATCCATCGCACGTTCGAGCACGCTGTCGAGTTCCCAACCGTTCACACGGTCGATTTTCTCGTAAAGTTCGCCCTGACGCTCGATGAGACGGTTCATTTCGGCATCGTCCATCGGTTCGCACAACTTCATGTTTATCTCCTCGTACTCTTTCAACAGGGCGACCGTTTCGGCACAGCCCTCCTCGACGACCTCCTTTACCGTCTTCGTATCGTCCAACCGCGGCTCCTGTTCGAGATAACCGACCGTGTAACCGGGTGAAAACACGACCTCGCCCTGAAAGTTCTTGTCGATACCCGCGATAATCTTCATCAGTGTGGATTTACCCGAGCCGTTAAGACCGATGATTCCGATCTTCGCGCCGTAAAAGAACGACAGGTATATATTGTTTAAGACTTTTTTCTGATTGGTGAACGTTTTTGAAACGCCGACCATTGAAAAGATGATTTTTTCGTCTGCCATATTCGATTTTCTTTCCCAATAATTCGCAAATATAGTAAAAAATGGAGTGTAGAACAAGTTTTTCGACATTATCGGCTTTGCGACAAGTCGCCGCAGCCCCCCCCCGGAGAGTGCATGGTGATACAGGTCGTGCGAACGAAAGTGCGCGAAAGATTAAGTCTCGGGCATTGCATTGCCCGAGACTTAATCTTTATTTATAGTTTTATCCCCGACAAAGTATTCTTTATCTGCAAGGCGACATGATAGGCGAGATTGACGGGAACGGCATTGCCGATCATCTTGTAGCCGTAGTTCAAATCGTCGTATATGAATTTGAAATCGTCCGGAAAACTCTGTATGCGGGCGACTTCGCGAACAGTCATGCGACGGTAGAGATGCTCGCTGCCTTCGGCGAATTTTTGCACGTCCTTTGCGACTTTGATCATTTTCGGGGCTTGCGGATGCAACTGGCATTGACGACCGCTCGCCTGAACGGTGAATCCCGGTTCGTCCCATGACCTTACGCGATTGCGGGACATGAAAATCGGCGAAAAGGCTCCGGTGAAATATTCGTGATTCGGGGCTTTGCAGTTCGAGCCGTTCGTCTTGTTCTTTTCGAGCGCGGGAATCGCCGTATCCTTCAAGTCCCAAATACTTTCCCGCAGCGTCGGCTTGTGCTTCTGCGGTGCGGGATATTCGAAACCGCGGATATCCAAATCTTTTCTGAATCCTATGTAAAAGACTCTGTCGCGGTCTTCGGGCACGTCATAATCATTGGCATTAAGCATCTTCAAATTGACATCGTATCCGGCTTCATCGAATAATCGCACAAATCCGCTTACTGCGTTTGAATGACGCTTCGCAAGCATGCCCGATACGTTCTCTGCGACAAAAAACAGCGGTTGTTTGTCGCGCAGGATACGAATATATTCGTAAAACAGTTGTCCCCGGACGTCGTCGATACCCTTCAACGAACCGGCTTCGCTCCAAGACTGGCATGGAGGTCCGCCGATTATTCCTGCGACATTGTCAGGAAATGCGGATGACGGTATATCCCGGATATCGCCCTCTATTAAATCGACATCCGGAAAATTCGCACGGAAAGTCGGGCAGATTTTCGCATCCCATTCATTGGCGATAACCGTCCTGAACCCTGCTTCGTGAAAGCCCAGATCCAAACCGCCGGCTCCCGAAAAAAGACTTATCAGTTTATTCGTTATCATTCCAATGACAATTTATACATATTATTGCAGTAGGCATACCGACTATTCTAACATCGAATTTCAGCGACGGATTGACATATGTTTCGGCATTGTGTATTCTGAACGAAAACTGCCATCCGCCGTCCATGTATAGTTCTATCGTATTCGTTTTGTCGGGGACGAAATCAAGTTTTACGATACGAGTCGGAAGATTTGCCGTAGGAATATGGATGGATGCCTGTCGCGACCCGCTGTTTTGGTTGAGCGTTCCGTGAAGATTATAGGATTGAATTTGAGTGGTCCGCGCCCAATCCATACTGATTATTTTGTAGAAATCGTATTTGCCCAACAGGTATTCCACGAGTTTGCCCGGTATGCTTTTATGGGTACCGTATTGACGACCGATTTCGTTCATAAATGCTTTGAGCAACGGGATGTACACGTCGTTTTCTTTGTCTGGCAACTCTCTGAACTTTGTGTGTCGGCTTTTTTCGTCAGAGAGATAATCGAACACCGGTCTGACCTCGTTCCAATAATCCTGCGAACAAGGGATGCCGTACCACACTCTGCCGAAATCGAGATGTTCACTCAATCGGCTGTGTTTTACGGCAGTATGATTATGTTTAAGGCTCAATCCGATTTCCCACCGAATGTTGCGGCGGATAATCAGAATATCGCGTACATCGCCGCTCTGCCCTTGGATATCGGTCTGGATTAGCAACTCTACGAAGTCGTCGCCCTTCTCTATTATACGAGGTTCCAACTCGAAAATCTTGGCGACTGCTACATAAGAACTCGTTTTATATGTTGCCTGCATACTGCTCGACAGCGTATTCCACGCACGTTCCGCAGCATGATAACTGCTGTTTTCGACTATGTCGGCATGGCGAATTTTCGAGATTTCATCTTTAAGCGCAAGCAGACAGATGAATTCGTATGCGCGTCCCTGATCGTTACTCTTTTTGCTCATCGTTTTCGATTTGGTGCGAATTTACGTAAATTCCGGTAAATAATAAAATCCCTGCCGATAAAACATCGATACTCCGTGCGGCAAAACCAATCGAGGCTGTCCGCAATGCAGGACAGCCTCGATACAGGCGAATGACAATCTATTTACCGATAGTTTTCATGATTTTGTCTCCGACCCGTTTGCGCTGCATGCGCAATTTTTCGCGAGTGCGGCGCGCGAGATCCTGATTAAGCACCAAATGGATGCCTATTACGGACAGACCTCCGTATATGAACACCAAACGCCACAGGGTGGCGATTTCAGGCAGCACGTCATCGAACTTGGCTCCCATGCTTTGTACTCGGATGTATGCACTCACGGCACTGCTGCTCGGGAATATCTTTCCGAATGCGTACATCCATTCCGGGAACGACTCTTTCGGCAGCGATGCGCCGCTCAAAAGCAATATCGGAATCGAGGTCCACAGCAGACACAGCAGCGAATTTTCGCGGCGGGCGAACAGCGACGATACCGCGATGCCCATGAATACGCAGGCGAGCATGTAGGGTATCGCCACGGCGGCACAATCGAGTATCGCGCCATTCATCGGATACTTGAAAATATGATAATGTATCGTCAGTACGTAAGTCATCGTAACGGCATAAATCGACAGATAGGCGAACGCTTTGCCCAATACTATCGGCACCGTCGAAAGCCGCTCCCTGCCGACCGGAATCAATTTCTGGTACAGATTGTATTCACGCCATGTTCCGCCGCTCATTCCGATTCCTATCAATGCCGTTTGCTGCAAAATCACCAGAATAATGGCAGGCATGATGAACGACCCGTAGCCCAAATACGGATTGAACAGGTTGTGCGACTGGTATATGACAGGCTGCGTTACTGCTTTTGCCTGCGGAGCATCGATTCCCTTTGCTATAAGACGCTGGAATTCGACCATCGCCCCCGCAGTCGAGACCGATGCCACAATCTCCTGAAAAACCTGACGGTACATCAGAAAATAACTCGCATCGCAGTATATCGACACGTTGGCTTGGAGTCCGCCGACGAGTTGTTTTTCGTAGTCATTGGGAATGTATACAACTCCGTAGACCTTATGTTCGAAAAACAGTTTCTTCGCCTCCTCCATATCCGCAGTTTCGTATGCGACGTACGTATTGGGACCCGCATCGAACGACTCGACAAGCATACGGCTCGAATGAGTTTTGCTGTTGTCGATTACGGCGATAGGGACATTCCGCAGAACCTCGTTGTTGTAACCGAATGAATAGAGCGTCGAATATATGAATATGGCGAAAATTATCACGAGCATGACACCGGGATCGGAAAAAATTTCCCGATATTCGCTGCGCATCACCGACGCGATTTCGCGGCGGTAAAGCGATATGTACTCCTTCAACTTTTTCATGACTACAATTTCCCCCAATATTTACTGTCGCTGCACTCGCGCTTCAACCGGTTTATAAGCAGCACGGGCAGTATCCAGAATATCATCATATATGCGATGTCGGGCATCGAAACGCCTGTCGGCGCGCCGCGCAACGCCTGATCGACGAACGATTTCATGTAGAAAGTGAACGGGAACAGACAACTGAACCATTGCAGGATTTCGGCCATCGCCATGGTCGGGAACGTAAGCCCCGAAAAGGTGAATGCCAATACCGAGTATCCACCGCCGAACGACAGTGCAAGACGCATATTCGACGTTATCGTGAGCACCGCTATGCCTATGCACTGGTAACTTATGATGAATACCAGCGTCGATACGCCGAGCATAACCGCACTTCCGTTCATCGGCGCGCCCATGATATTGAAAACGACGACGAACATCGCTACGGCGACGATAGTCATTACGATGGTTATCGGCAGCATTTTGCCGAGCAGAGCCGCCCATATCGACCCCCTTCCGGTATCGAGCCACTCTTTCGCAGTCCCGTATTTGAGTTCCGTTCCGGCAGCGTATATCGACGACAGTATCGTGAATATCATCAACATCATCGCCATGAAGCAAGGTGCCACATAGTATCCGTAGTTGATGTACGGATTGAACAATACATGTTTGGTAAACCTTATCGGCATCGCCTGAGCCATTGCCTGTGCCGCAGTAAGACCCCGGCTTTGCAGAATCTGCAACTCTATACCGACCGTAAACGAAGTAACGGCGGTCTGGATATCCTTTGCAAGCAGCGAATTTACGGATATGTTGGTTCCCGAGTTGTATAGTTCGACGTGCGTCTGCCCGTTGCCCATCACGCTCTTTTCGAATCGCGACGGAATCTGCAATACGGCGTACACCTCGCCTTCGCGAATCAGCCTCTCGCCCTCCGCCATATCCTGAATTTCGTATGCGACAAATGCCGACGGCGTCTCATCGACCATCGAAACGAGCGTGCGCGACAACTCCGTATGATCCTCGTCCAGTACTGCTATCGGCAGGTTGTCGGCCACGCCTTTCTCGAAAAAGAGCGCGAAAAACAGGAATGCGGCGAACGGCAATACGAACAGCATCGAAGCGTATGTTCCGTTCCGATATATTCGTTTCCATTCGCGAATGAATACGTCGTATGCACCTCCGAAAAATTTACGCATCGTCTTCTATTCTATTTCACTCCAATTTACGATTGCGCTCATGCCCGGGCGCAGGTTCTCCACACCGTCCGCAGGCTTCATCTTGACAGCGAACGTGCGAATGTCGAATCCGCCTTGGGTGCGGGTCGCATTCCATGTCGCGAAATCCGCCTGAACGGCGATATACGAGACTTCGAGTTCGACATTCCTGTCGAGTGCCGGAATATAAGCCGCGATTCTTTTGCCCATCGTTATTTTGGGGAGCATCGTCTCCTTGATATTGAACGTAATCCACGTATCGGTCATGTCGAGTATCGTAACGACGGGATAACCGCTTCCCACGAGTTCGCCCTCTTCCGAAATTACAGCCGAAATCTCTCCCGTTACAGGCGAATATACCATTGCATCGCCTATATACGATTCGACTTCGTTTACTGCGCCCTGAGCCTGACGCACCTGTGCCGCAGCCGCAGCCTTATCCTCCCTGCTCGCACCGTCGAGGGCGAGTCGGTACTGCGAATGCGCTGCGCTTTCGGTGGCGGTCATCGCATCGTAATTCGCTTTCGCTTCGTCGAGTTTTTGCGCCGGAACCACTCCGTCGCGGTAAAGATTCTGAACCCGTTCATATGTCTTTTGGGCGAGTTCCTTGCCGGCCTGAGCCTTCTGCCACAGGTTGAGAGCCGCCTCTATCTGGGGCGCGCGGGCTCCCGCGAGAGCCTTTTCGTCGAGTGCTTTGGCTGCACTGCGCACCGCCTCCGCCTGTTGGAGTTTCGCGTTGAGTTCCGGAGTAGAAAGTACGTAAAGCAGTTGTCCCTTTTCAACATGCTGTCCCTGTTCTGCCTTCATGGATTCTATTCGCCCCGGAACCTTGGAAGATGCCCTGTATGACGTGCATTCGACAGTCCCCTGAATCAGCACCGGTTCGCTCTTGACCAGATACCAGCCCAATGCGATAACGGCGACGACGATAATCGCTACGGCTATCAGAATTCCAAAAATGTTTACCTTTTTCATATCTTTCTGCGTTATTATTGTTTATCGTAAGTAATCTGACGGGCATTGATGCTGCGGGAATAGGTCATGAACTCGTCGCTGATTCCTGCCGCTTCGAGCAGTTTGGCAAGGCAGAGATCGAAATTGTAAGCCGCCTGCATGCGCTCGATTCTCACCTTCGCGAGATTCAGTTCGGCATCTATCAAATCGGTAGATGTCCCGATTCCTTCGAGATATGCCGCATTCTTGGCACGCAGATACTCCTCTGCGAATGCGATAGACGATTCGATGGATGTTATCCGGTTGCGATAGTTGATCATTTTGTTGTATATGCTCTCGATGAGAATCGCGATATCCTTTTCCGCTTTCGTCTGCAATGCCTCCACTCTGCGCATCGTATTCTTGGCTGCCGAATATTTGTATTCGCGGTTCAGTCCGTCGAAAATCTTGAAATTGAATCCCACGCCGACAGCCCAGCGGGGAAGCATGCCGGTAACCTGATAGTTATAGAACGTTCCTCCGCCCATCGCCACTATCTGCGGGAAAAAATCGGCACGATGCACATTGACGTTCTGTTTAGCCAACTGCCGTTTCAAATCCACTTGGTTCAGAAGCGGATTGTTGTCTTCCGCCACACGCTGATAATAATCGAGATTCTCGATGGCGTCCATCACGAACATTGCGGTAACAGGGGTCGCCGCAGAATCCGTTCCGAGAGTATTGCACAATGCGCTGCCTACGGTTTCGGCCTGCAATTCCGAATCGTTCAGTTCGCGTTGAGCCTCGGCGAGTTTGTATTCTACATACAGCCGTTCGGTCTGTGCGACCATTCCGTTCTTTTCGAGCGACCGGATATCTCTCAAATGCTGTTCGACACCTGCAACTGCCTGACGGCGAACATCGACGACATTCAATGCCAACGCGTATCCGAAATATCGTTCCACGACTTCGGACAACAGTGCGTTACGTTGTTGCGCACCCTGTTCGAGAACCGTCTTTTCATTGATTTTTGCCGCTTTGTTCGCTGCGACTATTTTGCCGCCCATGAATATCGGCATCGTAACGTCGCCGCCGATAAATCCGAAACTCTGTTTTTGTAGAGTATATGCCCAATCGAGTCCGAGCAGCGTATTCAAACCGATCTGCATATCCGAAAGCAGCGGCTGGACTAACGGACCGAGAGACGGGTTTTGGAGAATGGCTCCGAGGTTGGGATTTTTCATCAACTCTCCGGCAGCGGCTGAAACCCCGCCTTTAAGATCGTTGAAACTTATATCCACATCCTTTCCGAGATATGAATATGCGCCTTTTACGCTTATCTTCGGCATAAAAAGTCCGATTGCCGCCTGCCGTTCGCGTTTGGCGGCTTTTTCTTCATACTCCAATGCCTTCAATGTCGGATTGCTTTCCAGCGTCAGATTCACCGCATCCTCCAAGGTAAGGGTGCCGCCCGTCGTTTGAGCGGAACAGACTGCGACCGAAGCGAATGCGACCAATGTCAATACAACTTTTCTCATCACTATATTAATGTCTTAATTATCAGTCGTCATATTTTAAGCACGCAAATTTATAGCAAAAAGCAATTATTTGCATAATTTTAAAAGCGTAATTTCGGGTCGCGCACCTATTCGCATATAAAAACCGACATTTCCGATACCGTCATTTATGTACAACTTGTGTTCTCCGTCGTCATACAAGCCGCTCCACTCCCTGTACATAAGCATTGCGGGAGAGAATCTTATGCCTCCGCATTCAAACTTTGTCTGGGTCGCATGCACATGTCCTGCCAAAGTCAGGTTTCCGTGATTTGCATCAGTTATGTCCCGCCAAAGTTGCGGCAGGTGGGATACCGTTATGTTGAATATCGAATCGGGAACATCGGCATATACCGGTCTCGCATCATAATCTTCGGACACCGAAAACGAATGACGGTATTCGAGCAAAGCGTCCGTAAAGTCGAGTCCCGTTATCGAAATCGAAACATCGTTCCGTCTTACATATATCGTGCTATCCCTTAACGGCGTCCAGCACATATCCCTCATCGCGCCTTCGACAAGACGCATGTTTTCCGCTCTCGGAAGCGCAAGCGTATCTTTGATATAAATGCCCGTATCGTGGTTCCCCATTACCGCAAGAACTCCGTCCGGGGCATCGATGCCGCCCAAAATCCGCCTGATTCGGCACGACAACTCGGAATGACGGATATTGGTCAGGTCTCCGCCGAAAATCACGAGGTCGGGATGCAATCCGTTGATTTTGTCCACGACGTTCTTCGTCTCTTTTTCGGCATCGATCATCGCCCCGATATGCATGTCGGAGAAGAACGCGATTCTGTAACCGTCGAATGCGCCGGGAAGCGCAGCGTACTTCAATTCGCACTCCTCGACGACAATGTTTTTGCGCGTATGCAGCACACTGACAGACAAAATCGAAAGTATGATTACGGAAAGCGCAGAACCGACCGAAATGCCGATTCTCCTGTTCTTTATCGTAAAAAATCCCGCATAAAACGCGATTCTCGGCAGAATCGCGAAAAAATAAAAAGTATTCGTCCACATGCCCGTTTCCATGACATGCTGCGGGTTGTCCGACAAAATGTATTTGAATATCGATATCGACAATATCGGAAGGGCGTCGGTCGCCGCCAAAAACGCTATCGCGGCTATGCGTGCCGGAAAACTTCTCCAACCGGATATGACACGCCGATAAAACGAATAATCGAGCAATACGACGGATATTGCTACGAGGATGAGTACAAACGTTATCATGACGGCAAATATACGAATAAGTCGAGTGCAAAAGCAAATTTATTTGCATTTTGCCGAGCGGCAGTATATTGGGCGAAGCCAAATTACGAATAAGTCGAGTGCAAAAGCAAATTTATTTGCATTTTGCCGGGCGGCAGTATATAAGAGGCAGCCGAATATACTTATTATCGCTCGATTACGACGCCGGCCGCGATTCCTTGTGGCATACAACTTGTATTTTCATGCGGAGGTAAGTTTACAACAAAACATTCAACGAAACAAAAAAGTTTGTTTATGAAAAAATTTCTACTCTTATTCTTGGTGACCTCACTGTCGGTCGGAGCATCGGCACAACGTCGTCACAATTCGCGAAATCGCAACAGCGATGAACCGGCGGTTTATATCATATCGGTAAGGGAGACCGATACGATCTATCGCAATAATCCGAATTACGATCCGATGCTCGCTCAGCAAAGACTCGTCGAGCAGAAAAACATCGCAGTACGCAGCGCGATGCAGGATCATCGCGAGACCACCCGTGCAGGATTCCAGCAGGTATCCGCACCGAGCGTAATTTTCGCAAACAGCCGCAATACGTTTTCGTTCGCTGTCGGAGGCTATGTCAATCTCCGGCTGGCATACGGTTTCAACAGCATTATCGACAACATGGATGTAGTCCCTTACGACATCCCGATGGTCCGGAATTATGCCTCCAAGCAGAGACTCGAAATGGATGCGACCACATCGCGCATCTACTTGCGGGGAATCGCCAACAGCCGCTGCCTCGGCAGGGTAGTGATATTCTTCGATGCCGACTTCCGCGGCGGTCGTCAGGGAAGTTATACTCCGCGTCTGCGTTCGGGATACGTCTCGTTCCTCGGATTGACCATAGGTCGCGACGTAACCACATTCTGCGACTTGACTGCGGCTCCGCGCACCATCGATTTCGAAGGTCCCAACGCCTACAATTTCAATTTCGCCACGATGCTCCGCTATGAAGTGTCGTTCGCTCGCGACCACATGCAATTCGGTATTGCAGCCGAGATGCCGCATGTTTCGGGAACTTACGGAACAACTCTCAATCCAATCCCGCAGCGAGTTCCCGATATTCCGGTTTACTTGCAGTTCGCTTGGGGCAAGAATCGCCATAGCCATATTCGTGCATCGGCCGTATTTCGCGACATGTATCTGCACAACAATGCCACCAACAGCAATATCGCGCTCTTCGGCTGGGGAGTTCAGGCGAGCGGCAACATCCATTTCGGCAGAGCGTTCCAAATCTTCTTCAACGGTGTTTACGGCAAAGGAATCACCCCTTATATTCAGGATTTGACAGGTTCGGGTCTCGACTTCACGCCGAATCCCATGCGCCCGACTTCGGTACAGACGATGCCTATGTACGGCTGGCAGGCTGCCGCTCAAATCAACCTTTGGCGCAACGTCGCCATCACGGGAGGATATTCGGCAGTAACGGTTTGCAAGCATAACGGATTCTATTCTGCCGACGAATACCGCATGGGGCAATATATTTTCGGCAACATTTTCTGCAACATAACCCGCCGTTTCCAAATCGCCGCCGAATATCTTTGGTCGAGCCGCAAGAACATGAACATGCTGAAACATCACGCACAACGCGTCAATTTCATGATGCAGTACAACTTCTAACGGCAGAAAACGGGTAAACCACAAGGGCGATTTCGACGAATCGCCCTTTTTTGCTTATATTTGCAAAAAATAACGCGTATGCATCTACACTTCACAGGTATCGTAATCGGCGTGGCGACATTCATCGTCATCGGAATATTCCATCCGCTCGTAATAAAAGGCGAGTATTATTTCGGCGTAAAATGCTGGTGGGTATTTCTGGTCATGGGAATAGCCGCAGCAACTGGTTCGCTGTTCGTCGAGGATGTCATGTGGTCTACTTTGCTGGCTGTCTGGGGAGCGTCGTCGTTTTGGAGTATCGGCGAACTTTTCGAGCAGCGCAAGCGTGTTGCAAAAGGGTGGTTCCCGAAACGCGGAGATAAAAAATAGAGTATTCAGATGCGCTCCCGTCCGGTAAAGATATTCGCAATCGTCGCAGTGTCGTTCGTCGCAGCAGTTGTCATGCGGGGTATCCTTTCGTCGCCATACGACGAAAGACCTGCGCCCGACATGCGGCAAAAACTCAAACTCGCGTTTATCGGGGACGTCATGGTTCACACGCCGCAAATCACGAGGGCACGAAGAGATAACGGCTATGATTTCGATGATTCGTTCAAGTATGTAGCACCGATTCTGGAAACCGCCGACATCGTCATCGCCAATCTCGAAACGACCCTCTCCGACAGCGGACCGTATACCGGCTATCCCCGCTTCCGTTCGCCGGCCGGCATCGCCGATGCGCTCAAAACCGTCGGAACGGATGCCGTAGTGCTCGCCAACAACCACTCGCTGGACTACGGCGCGGACGGCGTGCGGCGGACACTGCGCCATCTCGAAGAACGTGGCATCGCCCATACCGGCGTATTCGCCGACAGTGCCGATTACCGCATCAACAATCCGCTGTTCATCGATCGCAGAGGCATGCGCATCGCATTGCTCAATTATACGTACGGAACCAACGGAATGACTGCCGGCGACGGAATAATCGTAAACCGAATCGATACGGCAGCCATTCGCAACGACATCGAACGCGCTTCCGATGCCGACTGCATAGTGGCATTCATGCACTGGGGCGAAGAGTATTCGCGCAGAAACAGCCGCTCGCAACGCGAAATAGCGGAATTTTTACATGCCAACGGGGTTCCGATAGTTGTCGGGTCGCATCCGCATGTGGTACAGCCGTGCGAATGTTCGGATACGTCGATAACATTCTATTCTCTCGGCAATTTCATATCCAATCAGAGAGACCGGTACTGCGACGGGGGAATCATGGCGGAGATAGAAATCGTCAAGCAGATAGACGACATCTCCTTTTCATCCGATTTCATTCCGGTATGGGTTCGCCTGCCCGATTATGCCGCTGTTCCGCGCAGTGCGGGCGACACGCTCGAAATGGATGCGCGACAACTTTCGGCATACGAAAGATTCATGGCGGACATCGACGAAATAATCATCCCGCAATAATTTTCGGCATTCCGTTTTAACCTTTTGCCATATACCGTATCTATTTTATCGAGACCGTTTGCAAACGATGGTGAGTACCGAAAGCATATCCGAAATATTGGATTCTATCAAATCGCATGGCGATTTGACACGGGCATTCGATGCGATAATCGACCGGTACAGCGAAAGGCTGTATTGGCATATCAGGCGAATCGTCGTATTGCACGAAGATGCCGAGGACTTGTTGCAGGATACTTTCGTAACGGCATTCTCCAATGCATACGGTTTTCGGGGCGACAGCGAAGGTTCTTTGACCGGTTGGCTATATAAAATCGCGACCAATCTGTGTATCAAGCATCTGAATCGAAAGCGGAAATGGGGATTCTTCACTTCGACGGACACTTTGAGAGAACGGTTGTCGGCAGATTTCGAGGGCGAAATATCGCCGTCGGCAGATGAAATATCCGTCAAACTGCAACGCGCGGTAGTCGCATTGCCGATGAAGCAGAAACTCGTATTCAACATGCGGTACTACGACGAGATGCCTTTCGAACAAATCGCCCGAATAACAGGACAAAGCGTTTCGACGCTAAAAACCAATTACCACTACGCGGTACAAAAAATAAAGAAAGAGGTAACCATAATAGAACTATGATTATGAAACAGATGCCATATCGAATACCTGACGGATTCTTCGAAAAATCGAAGGCTGCGAACCGTGAGGCAATCAGAATGCATAACGGAGGTATGCGCACCGATAAAAAAATATCGCACTGGACGGTTTCGATAGCCGCAGCGGCTGCATGTCTCGCCGTCTGTATTTTCGCATATTCGGAATTCGGGAATCGCATCGAATTAGACGATTATATCGCACAAATGGAGAACGCGTCCGATGAACTGATATACGAAATATCGAGCGATGCCGTAGAGTATCCCGAAGATATGAATTCACTTTAATTAACTTTTCAACCTATTATTAAATCAAATTATTAAAGACCATGAAAAAAATGATGTCGATCGTTATTACGATTATTGCCGTGATGTTCGTTCAGAATGCATTCGCACAGCCTCAAAAACAACAATCGGAAGCCGACAAGGCAAAGCGCGAGCAGTTGATGCAGACCCGTATCGGCATGTTGAAGGACGAACTGAAACTTACCGATGAGCAGGCTGCCAAATTCGAACCCGTTTATCGCGAGTATCGCAGGGAGATGGCACGTGTGGTAGACAACAAAATCGCACGCACGAAAAAGGATGAGATAACCAACGATAATGCACTGAAAGTAATCGCTTCGAGATTATCGAATACTATCAACACATCATCCTTGAAACAGCGTTATCTCTATATATTCGCGGAGATTATCGAGCCTGTGCAAATCGAAAAACTCTATCGCATAGACGACCGTATCGCCAAAGAGGCCCGCAAAGTCGTACAGTATCGCAACTAACTTTTAGGTAAATTGTTTTATAGTTTTGTAAGATTGCGTGGAAGAGCGACCGTACAGGTCGCTCTTTTTTCGTCCATTTTCATGCGCCTTTTTTTACCTCGGCACAACCCTAACAGGCTCGGCTTGTCCGCGGGCAATCGAAAAAGTCCTAATAATTCTCTTTGCGCGGCTCGAAGAATGCTTGCGGATGCCGGCAGGCAGGGCAGATTTTGGGTGCATCTTTCGCCTTGCAGACAAAACCGCAGTTTCGACACTGCCACCATATTTCATTTTCGCGGTGAAAAAAATCTCCGCCGGTCATGCGCCCCAACAGTTTCAGGTAACGCTGTTCGTGTTCGACCTCTACTTTCGTTATTTGTCTGAATGCCGCAGCGACCTCCGGAAATCCCTCCTGCTCGGCGACACCGGCAAAAGTGGGGTACAGCACGTCCCACTCCTCGCGTTCGCCTTCGGCGGCTGCCAAAAGATTGTCCGCAGTATTCGATATCACGCCTGCCGGATATGTCGCCTCCGAAATCGCGGCCTTTCCGCCTGCAAGCAATTTGAAAAAAATCTTCGCATGCTCCTTCTCCTGTTCGGCGGTTTCAGCGAATGTCGCCGCAATCTGCTCGTATCCCTCCTTCTTCGCCGTTTCGGCGAAAAAAGTATAACGGTTGCGAGCCTGACTTTCACCCGCGAATGCTTTGAGCAGATTTTCCTCGGTTTTTGTTCCTTTGATGCTTTTCATCTTATCGATTATTTACGGTTAATGCGAACAACGACAAATTGCATGCATAAACGATAAAACGGAAAGACCCGCGAATGAATCTTTCCGTCGTTATCGATAATCCGAATCGTTATCTTCTGCCGCCCGGAGGAGGTCCGAACCGCATTCCTGTGTTGCTGCGGCTCATTCCGACATTGCCTTTCGACTCCTGAATGTCGTAATCTTTCGTATCCTTCGAACCGCGTTTGCCGAAATGACGCAGGTTATAGACGAACTGTATGCAGACATAACGACCGATAACGCTGTTGGTCAAATTCTGTGTATATCCCGAACCGGTATTGCGGGTAAACGCCGTATTCTGATTTGCGACATCGTTTACTCCTATCTGTATCTCGCCGCGGTTGTTGCGGAACAGTTTTTTGCCGAGATAGAGGTTGCACAATACGTAACTTTCGTTGTAATCGGTCGTGAATCCGATATATTGTACAAACGAGCAACTTGCCGTAAACGTAAACCCTTTCCAGAATACCCATTTCAAGGTTCCCGATGCAGTATGGTTGAAATAGTTGTTCTTGCCCTTGTTGGTAGCGGCGGTATTCCAAGCCTGATTGTACGTTCCGTTCCACGAAAGGGTGAAGTCGATGTTTTCCGAAATATTGCTGCCCAACGTTACGGAGGCATCGTAGCCTATATTGTTGGCATGATTCGTCGTAAATTTATGATCGATCATGTTTTGCAGTATATTGCCGGATTCGGGGGTCTGATATATCGCAGACGGGATTACACTGTAATTCACACCCGCCATCAGGTTGAGGTTGCATTTCATGAATGACAGCGGCAAACCGAGACTTACATGAGTGCGCAGATACCAGTATCCGTTCATATTTTCGTACGAGGTGATTCGCTGCGGAGCATACGGTTCGCCGTTTTCCTTTTTCGGGATATCGATTCCGCCGAATGTTTCCGGCAAATCGAAGCCTTTCGGATTGTACCACGTGGAAGTCGATATGTATCTCTGCTGGTGCTGCATCATGAACATCCACATGAACGTGCGCCCCTTTTCTATATTCGAGTGTATATAGTGGAAATTGATTCTGTGCGAGAACGACGGGTTCAGATTCTTGTTGCCTATGCTCAAATATTGCGGCGTCGATACATCGAAAATACTTTGCAACTGGGTAACCGACGGATTGCTCGTATTCGACCGGAAAAACATGCGTATGGTGTTCTCCTTGTTGAACGCATAGTTGAGCATCGCGAAATAGGTAACATCGTTGAACGACTTCTTTATGTCGTCCTTCTGCCCGCCTATCACGCTGCCGTCGAGCGATGAACGCTGATAATAGACATTCGCCACGACCGTATTCCTGTTCTTCGAGTATCTGAAACCCGGTCCGATTCGGTGCGTCCAATATCCGCTCCGGTATGAATTTGTCATCTGTTCGTTCGGCTCGGCAATATCGAAATTCTCATTCGTATAAAACGCATTCTGACGTTTGTCCTGATCGTCGTAGGAGAACCGGTACTGTAAACTCAACTGCATGTTCTGTGCGACGGGTTCGTTGTACACGAAACTGCCGCGGATATTGAACACTTTGGTAGGAGCATGAACGTACTGGTACAACGGATCGTACAAGCCGGCAATTCCCTTTACCGCCGCCCAGTCCTCTGTCCGGATGAGGTTCAGATAGCCATCGTAGTTCGGATCGGCATCCGATATCGACGGAGCCTGATTGGACGCGGTGTGCCGTTTGCTGTGGTTGTCGCGATAGTTGAAGCGTCCGTCCACCGTCAGCGTGCGCCCCGGTTTGCCGAATTTCGCACGATATTGAAGAAATTCCGTAAAATTCACCCCGTAATAATCATTGGTCGAATAGTCGTCCTGATACAGCAGTCCGCTCTGCCCGTATTGGTAGCCGAGAGTGGTTCTGGTAGGGTCGTAACCCTGATAACTGAATCCGGTGCGCGACATGAGCGACTGGTTGCGCGAAATTTTCCAGTCCAGTCTGGCATTAAGCCGGTGATTATTATTCGTAATCTTCGATCTTCCTTCGGTATGGAGCGTATCGACCGGCGAAGGGTCTTCGTACCACGTATCGTTGGTCGAAAGATTTTTCGTATATGTGTTGTTGAAGAAATAACTGCCCTGAAACTTGACGTTCTTCCTGCGCCCCCACGTATCCGAATAGTTCAGACCTATCGAATTCACGAGTGCTACTCCGTCCTGCTGGCGCACCATATATTCGCCTACACCGCGGCGGCGTCCGCCACCGCCTCCGGCAGCACCGCTTACACCGAGAATATCCTCGAACGAGAAATTCTGCTGATTGATGTTGTTGAACAATCCGATGAAAGAGATTCGGCTGTCGTCGTTGAAAATATTCACGTTGCCGCCGACCATATATTTATGATGCGACGTAATCTCGTCCGTTTCGGGCTGGTAGCCGTAACCGGCATACACCTTGCCGAACTGCCCCTGACGCATATTCGTTTTGGTAACGATATTCAACGCCTTGTAGCCCTCGCCGTCGTCCATCCCTGAAAACTCCGCCTGATCGCTCAACTTGTTGAATACTTCGATGCGGTCTACCGCTTCGGCAGGCAGCGACTTTATGGCGGTATTGACGTCTTCGCCGAAAAATTCCTTGCCGTCCACGAATATTTTCTGAATGGTTTCGCCCTGCGCTTCGACCGAACCGTTGCTTATGGTGATGCCCGGCATCTTCTTCAACAGCCCCTCGACATCGGCGTCGTTCGACACCTTGAACGCGCCGGCATTGTAACTCAACGTATCGCCGTTCTGCGATGCCCGCAGGGATTTCACCGCCTTGACCACGGTTTCTATTTTAGTGGCGCTTTCCGTCATCGGCACTGTGCCGAGATTGTACGCAGGCGACGACAGTTTGAACTCTTTTTTCGCCTCTTCGTATCCCAGAAACGATGCGACAAATGTATACGCACCATATTGAAGACCCGAAATTTCGACGACACCGTTCGCTCCCGACGTATAGTATTTTTTATTGTCGGGAGAGGCGGTAGGGTATATCTCTATGACGGCACCCATTATTCCCGCTTTGGTCTTTCCATCGGCAAGCGAGAACGACACCTTTCCTTTTTGTTGCGCATACGAAGAAACGGCAATCGCCGCCAGCAGCAGAAACAAAAAAATTCGCTTCATCATTTACAATATTTCCGTTTTGCGATATAAAAACCTTGGAATCGGTCTCCGATTTTCAAAGGCTTTGCAAAAATAACAATTATATGCGCCCATTCCCTTTCGCAGTCCGCGAAACGCCTAAATTACACGGTGAACCGACCTATTGCAACGGCGAATCGGTAAGCCACGACTTGAACTCCGACACACGGGCTTTTGAAATTATGATTTTTTCGGGCGTATCGACCGTCAGATTGAGCAGCAGCCGGCTGCCGAACCATACGGCGATATCCTTGACCGCCTTTCTGGAAACTACGAACTGACGGTTCGCCCTGAAAAATATGTCGGCAGGCAAAATGCCCGACAGACTCTCCAAAGTGTGTTCCACCGGATAGTGTTCGCCGCCGAAAGTATATGCCGACACACGCTCGTTCGACGTATAGAAGAACGCTATGTCGTCGCTGCCCAGCGGAATTATCCTGTCTCTGAACCGCACGAGGAATACCTGCTTCCCCGAGCGTCTCTGTTGCGCCATATCCTGAACTCTGGCACTGTATTCGTTCCGGTCGATACTCGTCAGCATCCGCCATTTGTTGAGTGCACGCATGACCTCCCGTTCGTTGATGGGTTTGAGCAGATAGTCGATGCTGTTCACCTTGAACGCATCCAGTGCATACCGGTCGTATGCGGTAGTGAATACTATCGGAGAATCGATTGCGACCTTGTCGAAAATACGGAAAGACTCGCCGTCGGAAAGGTGTATATCCATGAATACCAAATCGGGCGCGGGATTGTTCTCGAACCATTCGATACTGTCGGTTACGGTGTCGATAGTATCTATGATCTCTATCTCCGCGTCGATCTGCCGCAATATCGTGCAAAGATTCTGCGCGGCGGCTGTTTCGTCCTCTATAATCAATACTTTCATAACGGTTTAAACGGATATTTTATGCAACGGCAGTTTCACTGCGAACTCCTTTTCGCCGGATACGACCTCGATGTCCCGGTCGAGAATCAGTTTATAGCGGCTGTTGAGATTTTTAAGTCCCGTACCCGTACCTATCTGCGGTTCGAGCATCGGCCGGCGTTCGTTGGCGACTATCAAATAGCCGTCGGACGCATAAATACGGACCTTGAACGGATTCTTGTTGGTGATGGCATTATGCTTTACCGCATTCCCGATAAGCGGTTGCAGCGAGAGTGCCGGAATCTGCCAGTTCATGTACTCTTCGTCGATACTTATATCGAAAAATATCTTGTCGGCGTATCGTATCTTGAACAGATAGCAATACGACTCGGCGAATTTGAGTTCGTCGCGTACGGTAACCAGCGTATTGCCGCTTCCGTTCTGCGTGATATACCGGAACGTGTAGGATAACTGCTCGATATATTCCAATGCCCTCTTTTCGTCCTTCTCTCTGACGAGCATCGACAGCGAATTGAGAGAATTGAAGAAGAAATGCGGATTTATCTGACTTACGAGCATATTGTAACGTGTCGTAAGATTCTCGTTTTTGAGTTGTTCGTTTTCGAGTACGACCTGCTGCCGCTGATATATCAATACGTAAATCTGCGAATATAGCAGTACGACTACCAGCATGAAAATACACTTCATCATCACGACGAAATCGATTACATGCGGGCTTTTGTAAACGAACATCGTCTCTCCCGAAAAACGCAGCGTTACCGGAGCGAAGAAATAGGCGGCCATCGTTATCGCCGTACACAATATGCCTCGTTTGATGAACGTTCCCCAGTCGGAGCGTCTGTGGCGCATGTTCATCACGAGCAGCAGGACGAACGATATGGCGAAATAGTACAGAATCTGATACATCGTCTCGGCGAATCGCGACGTGCCGTTGTAAATCGCCCCGTAATCGAACGGCTCGCCGTTGCGCGTTATCACCTTTTTCATTATAAGGTGCGCACCTTCATAACGGGGCTGGTTGGACGCCTCGATTTCCAGCATGTCGCCGTTTTTCAAGCCGAGCCTGCGAGCCGAACCTCTGTCTACATATATACTGTCGCCGCTGTCGGTAACGATATATCCGAATCCGTCGATACTGAGCGAAAGCCGTCCTGCTTCATCCTGCATTACGAGATTGACTCCCCGTTTCTGAGCGGTATTGCGCGAATAGCCGTCGTCCTGATTCACGACGAGCAGCAGCAACAGATACGAGAAATTGACTACCAGACAGATGATAGCCGCAACAAGCACATAGGCGATTATCGACGAATCGCGGTTTATCTTCATTAGTTTCAATTGTTATCCTCTTCATACCACGAAGCGTACATGCGGTAGTCGCGTGCGATTCTGCCGATGACCTCTTCGCGCTGTTCGGGTGTAACGTCCTTCACCTTTTTCGCCGGGATGCCCGCATATACCGAATTCGGTTCGAGTTTGGAATTCGACAGTACGAGCGCATTGGCGGCGACGATGCAGCCGGAAGCGACTACCGCATTGTCGAGAATCGTCGCACCCATGCCGATAAGGCAGTTGTCCTCGATAATGGCACCATGAATAGTGGCATTGTGCCCTATCGATACATCGCTGCCGATATGCGTCTGCGAAGGGTGTTTCGAGCCGTCATAAAGCGTATGAATCACCGTTCCGTCCTGAATATTGGTGCGGTCGCCGACGGTTATCGTATTCACATCGCCGCGCAACACGGTGTTGTACCATATCGAGCAATCCTTTCCGACGGTTACGTCGCCGATAAGTACGGCGGTCTCCGCCACGAACGTGTTTTCACCCACAGCGGGTTCATGCCCGCGAATTTTTCGGATTACAGCCATAACCTTTATAATATCTCTTTGATTTCTATTTCGTATTCGTAATTCATATTTTCCACGTCGCGCACCACCTCAATCCGATGATGCCCGGGCTTCTGCATCCATCCATCGACCAGCGGCATGCCGTCCCAGCCGACAACCGTGTCGCCCGTCCGCAACCCTGCGGGGGCGATTCCGTCGAAAAGACCCGTTACGACCCAGCCGTCGCATATGTCCGTACGGTCTATTGCCGTGAAGCCTGCCGTCTCGCATGAAAACCGCTCGTCGCACGTCTCGACCGGATGCAGCCACAGAGCCGGCGCAGCGAAGTCGATTGCGAAAACGAAGCGTTCGAGGAGCGGATTTCCAATCACCCCTGCGACATCCTCACGGGCGAGATATCCGCTTACGTCGCACGAAACTGAAACCGGAACCGATGCGAAAGTCCGACCGCCGAACTCCACTGCCGCAACCCGGCACATTTCGCTTTTAGAATCGCCGCCGACGCCACCCGCATCCGTCGTATAGCGGACTTTACGTCCCGCATAACCGGCAAAATCGGCCTTGCGGGCTGCCGGTGCATTGACAATCAATGTCGTGCCGCATCCAGTATCGAGCAGAAACCGCCCAGTAACAACCCGCTTGTCATCGAACTGCACGCTCGCTTCGACCAGCAGGTTGTCGCCCTGCTTCACGGCAGGAATCCGCCGGAATCCGGCTTCTGCAAGCGTGTCGGGATTGACTGCCTGCAAATATCCCTGACGCAAATCGAACAGTACGCACGACTCGGCAAATCGGCTCAGATAATCCACTCCGAATATTCCGTCAGCCTGACGCCCCAGCAACGACTTCAAGTCGAACACCGGTGTCATACAACTCTCCAAACGAAGCGTATCGACCCCGAACGATAGGGTATCGAGCACGAGCGACACTTCCTGTCCCCGCTCTCCTGCGCCACGAAGGTGTGCACGCCCGAGTCGCCGGAGTTGCAATCCGGAACGGACGAGCCACAGCGAATCCACGTGCAATCCCACAGCCCCCGAATCGAAAATCAGTCGGGCAGGAAGCGAATCGCACAGCCTGGCATCGAAATAGATATGTCCCCGATTGTACCCGAAAGGCACTGCACCTGCGGGCAACGGTTCAGCCTCGGCGTTATCCGACGCAGAGCGACCGACGCAACCTGCCGACAGCATGCAGGTCAGCAACAGAACGGCGTGTAACAGCGCGCGTTTCATACGGATTCCTCCTCCTTTTTCGCCTCCTGCCAATACTCTTCGAGTTCTTCGGGCGGAACATCGCTTATCATTCTGTTCTTTTCGGCAACCCGTTTCTCGATATGATTGAATCGGCGAATGAATTTCTTGTTGGTGCGTTCCAATGCATTTTCAGGGTCGATTCCGTACAGTCGGCTCGCATTCACGAGAGCGAAAAACAAATCGCCCATTTCGCCCTCCAAACGCTCCCTGTCGCCGGAAGCCATCTCCGTTTCGACCTCCGCAATCTCCTCTCTGACCTTATCCCAGACATCCTCCTTTTTCTGCCAGTCGAAACCTGCCGCAGCCGCTTTCTCGCTTACGCGATAAGCCTTTACCATCGAAGGCAGGCTGCGCGGCACTCCGCCGAGGACTCCGCTCTTGCGAGCCTTTTTACGCAATTTCAATGCCTCCCAGTTTTGTTTAACCTCCTCAGGCGAATCGGCGAGGACATCGCCGTAAACATGCGGATGGCGATAAATCAGTTTGTCGCACACTCCGTTGGCGACATCGGCGAAATCGAATGCTCCGACTTCGTCGCCGAGTTTGGAGTAAAACGCGACATGCATCAACAAATCGCCCAACTCCTCTTTGATTCCTTCCATATTCTCGTCGGTAATAGCGTCCGCGAGTTCGAAAGTTTCTTCTATCGTATTGTTTCTCAATGAATGGAATGTCTGCTCTCTGTCCCACGGGCACTGTTCGCGGAGCGTGTCCATAACCTCCAACAGGCGAGCGGTCGCCTCCAATTTTCTGTTCATAAAATATAAAACGATAATTCGTTGCAAATATACTATTTTATTTATCTTTGTAAAAATAAAACCTGAATCTAAAAATGAAATTCAAACTGTTATTCATCCTTATTTTCGTTTCGCAAACAGCATTCGCACAAACGCCATCCGCAACGGAAATAATCCCCGGACCGACAGCGCGAACGGAGTTTGCCGGCTCGTTCGTCATCGACGGTGCGACTTCGCTCGTCTACGAATACCGGTTGCGCGATGCCGCGGCATATCTGCTCGAATATGTCCCGTTGAGCAGATATTCGGTTGAACGGAACGGAACGCGTTCGATAGTTCTGCGTACCGACGCGACTATGGCTGCGGAAGAGTATTCGCTCGACATCCGAACCGACGGCATCACGATAACCGGCGGCGACTACGGCGGAGTATTCAACGGAATACAGACTTTCCTGCAAATGCTGCCGCCCGAAATATACTCCAAGCACTGCCGGCTGCCATTGACGGCAGAGTGCGTTTCGATAACCGACAGACCGCGATTCGACTATCGCGGATTCTCGCTCGATGTCGCCCGCACATGGATTCCGGCATATAAAGTCAAACGTTATATAGACCTGTTGGCATATCACAAAATCAACAAACTGCATTTTCATCTTACCGATGACGAGGGCTGGCGAATCGAATTGAAATCGCATCCTGAATTCGCCCAAATCGGAGGATTCCGCGGAGGCGATTCGCCAGTACATCCGCGATACGACAAATTCGACGAAAAGTGGGGCGGATACTACACCCGTACCGAGTTGCGCGACATTGTGGAGTATGCCCGCGTCCGCAACATCGAAGTCATTCCGGAAATCGACATGCCGGGACACAGCAAAGCTCTCGGCGCGATTCGACACGACATCCTGTGCGGATATACGCCCGACACGTCGAAATCCAACGGGCTCGACATCCGCAACGTTTGGTGTGCGGCGAAGGAGAGCAACTATGCGATAATCGACGACATCATCCGCGAATTGAGCGGAATATTCACGTCGGAATACGTTCATATCGGCGGCGATGAAGTGAACATGGCGCAATGGCGCAAATGTCCGGACTGTCAGCGGTTGAAACGCGAAAAGGGCTTGGCGGACGAAAAGCAAATCGAAGATTATTTCATCGCCCGCACAACCGAAATTCTCGCACGTTACGGCAAAAAGCCCGCCGTATGGAACGAAGCGATAGAAGGCGGGGGATTGCCGCTTGCATCGAGGGTGCATGGCTGGCAGAGCATCGAACACTGCAAGAAATCTTCCGGAAAAGGGTATCCGACCATCGTGATGCCGGGCGAATATTTCTATTTCGACATGAAGCAGTCCGACGGCGAGGCGGGACACAACTGGGCGGCGATTTTCGATGCCGAAAAGGTCTTGTCGTTCGATTTGGACAAGTACGGCTTCACCGATGCGCAACGCAAGCACGTGGCAGGTCTCGAAGCCTCGTTTTTCAGCGAAATATATATCGCGCATTCGCCCGAGAAATGCGACTATCTCGATTACATGCTGTTCCCCCGTCTGTGTTCATTCTCGGAGGTGGCATGGTCGAACGACAAACGCGATTGGGGCGAGTTTTATGCAGCGTTGAAAGGTTCGCATTACGACCGCATGCAGGCTATGGGCATATCGTTCCGGCTGTCCACGCCGAAAGTGGAATACACAGACGGCATGATGAAAGCCTCCGTAGATGACGGTTCGACGCTTCATTACACGGATGAACGCACGGGCGAAACGTTCCGGTACAGCCGTCCGTTCGCATGCACCGATCCGACGCGGACGGTTTTCCACAGCGAATACGGCACAGCCCGCAGCCGCGACATCGGCAGCAAAGAGTATTACGCCGAAAAGAGACCTGCGACGACCGTTACGTCGTCCATGCCTTGCAGCGAGAAAAATCCGATAGGCAACGCTGCAAAATACACCAACAGTATAGCGCGCACCACACGGGCGGCACACCGCGGCGACTGGATACGGTACGATTTCGCCGAGCCGGTCGCATGTCGCGAAATCAAGGCGCAGACGGGGCACATTCATCTGTACCGCTGTCTGTTCCTTGCCGGACATGTCGAGATAAGTCATGACGGCGAAACGTTCGTCCGCGCAGCCGAACTCCATAACGGCGGAGCGATTATCCGTCCTGAAATGCCTGTAAAATCGGTGCGAATCGTCGCCGACGGCAACAGCGATGCCGAAGACAATGTCGTAATACAGTCGTTAAGGATAAAGTAGCCGAAGCGAAAACTATGGTAACGGTGCAAAAAGTGGCACTTTTTGCACACCCTCATTAACGACTTTAAAGTCTTTAAGGTCATTAGGGTCGTTAAGGGTCTTAAAAAGAAAGTCCCGACTTATCCGGTCGGGACTTTCTTATGCAGCGGTTTTAAGCAATTATCTTATCTGCGCTCCGGTCTGCTTCTCGAAAGCCGACTGCAACGACGACATTACGTGTTCGATAGTTCTGTCGTTCAGCGTCTGGTTCTTGTCTTCGAGAATGAAACTCAATGCGTACGATTTCTTGCCGGCAGGCAGTTTGTCGCCTTCGTAAACGTCGAACAGAGCGACGCTCTTCAACAGTTTGCGTTCGGTTGCGAATGCGATGTCGCGCAACTGCGAGAACGAAACCGTCTTGTCGAGCAACAGTGCCAAATCGCGTTTCACCTCCGGATATTTCGACAACTCCTCGACCGTAATCTTATGTTTGCGCGTAGCCTTCATCAGCAGGTCGAAATCGATTTCCGCGAAAAATACATCCTGCTTCAAATCGAAAGCCCTGCAAATTCTGCCGCTGACCTGTCCCATTCTGACAAGCGGCTTGTCGTTAATCCCGATTTCGACTGCATCGCCGAACAGATCGCTGTCGGAAGATTCGCATTTGAGCGAATAGATGTCGAGTCCGAATCGTTTCAGTATCTGCTCGACAGTCGCACGGAGCGTATAGAACGACGCCGTTTGCGGCTTCGCATTCCACGACTGCGGAACGACCGTACCGGTTACGGCTATCGCCAGTCTGTAATTTTCGCCGTATGCCCCAAGCGAACCTTTCTCCCCGGATGCATTCGCTGCATTATAGAAATAGCAGTTGCCGAATTCGTATATCATCAAATCGCCGTTCCGGTGGTTGGCGTTGAGTTGTACAGCCTCCATCGTATTGAACAGAAGCGTCTGGCGCATGACGTTCAAATCGGCACTCAACGGATTGAGAATCCGTACGCAGTTCTCGGACTTGTACGATTTCAGATTTTCGTAATACGCCCCCTTCGTCAGCGAATTCGACATTATCTCGGTGAATCCCCGCGCCGTAAGGAAATCCGAAACCATATTAGTCAGACGTACGCGATCGGGCTTCCGGACATACGAAAGGGTAGAATTCACATGGGATGGAATCTCTACATTGTTATATCCGTAGATTCGCAATATCTCCTCCACCAAATCCGCCTCGCGCTGTACATCGACGCGATACGGCGGAACTGCGACCGACAGAATGCCCTCTTTCTCGCTCTCGATTTTCACGTCGAGTGCCGCGAGGATGACACGAATCGTTTCGACCGGAATCTCCTTGCCGATTAAGGCATTTGCACGGGCTATCGAGAAATCGAAGCGGAAATCTTCGGCAGGAGCGGCGCATACATCGATTATCTCGCTCGAAATCTTGCCCCCAGCGAGTTCCTTGAACAGCATCGCGGCTCGTTTGAGCGCGTAAACCTGAATGTTCGGGTCGATTCCACGCTCGAAACGGAACGAAGCGTCGGTATTGAGACCGAAGCGTTTCGCCGTCTTGCGCACCGAAACCGGATTGAAATACGCGCTCTCGATGAATACGTCGGTCGTCGTGTCGGAGATTCCCGAATCGAGACCGCCGAAGACTCCGGCGATGCACATAGGTTTCGTCGCCGAGCATATCATAAGGTCTTCGCCGTCGAGTTTGCGCTCAGTGCCGTCGAGCGTAACGAACGGAGTTCCGGCTTCGCAACACTTCACGACGATTTCGCCGCCTTCGATTTTCGCAGCATCGAATGCATGCAGCGGCTGTCCGAGTTCGAAAAGGATGAAATTGGTGATGTCCACCAGATTGTTCTTCGGATTGATGCCTGCCGCACGCAGATAATTCTGCATCCACTCCGGCGACGGAGCGATTTTGCAACCGGTTACCGTTATGCCGGCATATCGCGGACATGCAGCCGTATTCTCGACGCGAACGCCGATTTCGAGATTGTGATTGTCTATCGCGAAACCGCTTACGTCCGGCAGTTTCAGCGTTGCGTTCTCTCCTCGGCTGCGCAGATAGGCGACCAAATCGCGGGCGACACCGATATGCGATGCAGCATCCACACGGTTCGGCGTAAGTCCTATCGCGATAAGGCAGTCGTCCTGTATGTGGTAATACTCTTTCGCCGGAGTGCCTGCGACAGCATCGTCCGGCAGTTCGATGATTCCCGCATGGCTGCGACCTATGCCGAGTTCATCTTCGGCGCAAAGCATTCCGAACGACTCAACACCGCGAATTTTGCTGCGCTTTATTTTGAACTCCTCGTCGCCGCCGTTAGGGTAGAGTACGCTGCCTATCGTCGCGCACATCACTTTAAGTCCGGCTCGGCAGTTCGGTGCGCCGCATACGATTTGCAACAGTTCCGCAGCACCGACATCCACCGTCGTAATATGCAGGTGGTCCGAATCCGGATGGTCTACGCATGTTTTCACCTCGCCGACCACGACACCCGCAAGTCCGCCGCGTATGGTTTCCACCTTCTCGAAGCCTTCCACTTCAAGACCTATATCGGTAAGTATGGTCGCGACCTGTTCCGCCGAAAGGTCGGTATCGACATAATTCTTCAACCAGTTGAAAGAAATATTCATATTTCAGAGTTTTTGTTTGTTCGTTTTTCTACAATCTGCAAAATTAGGAATTTTGGAACAAAGCGCAAAACTAAATCCGTAAAATGCCGGGTATTTCGAAATATTTTCGGGAATTTGCGCAGTGAGTGTTGCTCAACGAAAAATCTTTCATACCTTTGTCTTGACGATTTCGAAAATCGTCGGACATATTTTTGAGAAAGTGTTTTTCGCACTTATCCTTGTTAGAAAATGTGGTAGTTTTCAAAAGCAAAAGGATAGACGAACAACGCTCATTTCTTGTTTAGATTATGGACGGAAGTGCAGTCTTTGTACTCAAATGCCCCATATCTATTCAGGTGTGGGGTATCGCGTCGTTTATTTTTGCTTGGGTTCTACCACAACCTTCTAACAGATAAACGAATTTCGGCTCCACACTTTCTATTTTATTTATTATTTATTAACCCTGCCCAAAGGGGTCGTAACGGCAGAACAATACTTATTCGAAATGAAGAAAGTAATCGAATCGATGGCGATAATCGCCATTGCAACTGCATTTGCAGGATGCAGCGAATCGAAGTATCTGGCTGCAAATCTGCATCAGTCGCAAACGCAAGTCGTTCTCACGCAAAAGAATTTTCGTGTCGTCGGTCAGGCATACGGAGAGTCGCTGGCGACCAAAATTCTCGGCATTGGAGGTTGCTCCAAAAAGGCGATAGAGGCCAATGCCGTATCCGAAATGTACAAAAACGCCAATCTTTCAGGAGCGCAAACAATTGTCAATATAAATACAAAGAAATACGACTCCGGATTCAAACCGTTCTACAATCAAATCAGAGTGGTCGCAACCGGACAAATCATCGAGTTCACGGAATAGAGAACCGGATATACAACGCGCATAAAAGGCATTTCCTCGATGGAATGCCTTTTGTTATTTGCAATTAATGACTATTTTTGCGGGGATTTCATTATTCGCCATGAGCAGTATCAAAGATTATTTCGGGCTCGTAAAGTTCGCCCACACCGTTTTCGCATTGCCGTTCGCGCTTATCGCATTCACGTTCGCCATAACGACGACCGACGCCGAATTTTCATGGCTGCTGCTGGTGCAGGTCGTATTGTGCATGGTATTCGCCCGCAATGTCGCCATGGGCTTCAACCGCTGGGCGGACAGACGCATCGACGGGAAAAATCCGAGAACTGCCGGGCGCGAAATTCCGGCAGGAAAAATCTCGCCGGGAGGGGCATTGATTTTCGTCGTCGCGAACGCTGTTCTTTTCGTTGCCACCGCTTCAAGCATAAATTCGCTTACCGCACTGCTATCGCCTGTTGCATTGGCTGTTATAATGTTTTACAGTTATTGCAAACGCTTTACGGCACTTGCTCATCTTGTGCTGGGGCTGTCGCTCGGCATAGCACCCGCAGGAGCATACATCGCAGCGACCGGAACGCTGGCAATCGCGCCATGCATATTGTCGCTGCTCGTTATGACATGGTGCGGAGGATTCGACATAATCTATGCGTTGCAGGATGCCGATTTCGACCGGGCGAACAACCTGCATTCGATACCCGCGAAATTCTCGACAGCCGTATCGCTCTACATAAGTATCGCACTGCACCTCGTCAGTATCGTTTCTCTCATTGCATTCGCCGCATATTGCCCGCAAAGCCCGATTCTCTGGATTGGAGTGGCGATTTTCTGCGCGATAATAGCATTGGAGCATATCCTCGTAACGCCGTCGAGACAGAAAAACATAGGCATAGCATTCGGAACGTTGAACGGATTGGCGAGCATCACTCTCGCAGTCTTCGTAATCGCCGATTTGCTCGCTTTTTAGCATATAGTTTCCGCCGACGCGATACGGCATATTCCGTATTTACGTTTTTTTTACTATCTTCGCGGCATCATGAAAAATATAAGGAATTTCTGCATCATAGCGCATATCGACCACGGCAAATCCACGCTTGCCGATCGACTGCTCGAAACGACCCATACGCTCAATCAACGCGAAATGCAGGCGCAAGTATTGGACGACATGGATTTGGAGCGCGAAAAGGGCATCACCATAAAAAGCCATGCCATTCAGATGGAATACACCGCCCGAAACGGCGAAAAATACATACTCAACCTTATCGACACTCCGGGACACGTCGATTTTTCGTACGAGGTTTCGCGGGCCATCGCCTCGTGTGAAGGCGCATTGCTCGTAGTCGATGCCACGCAGGGCATTCAGGCGCAAACCATATCGAATCTATATTTGGCATTAGGCAACGATTTGGAAATCATCCCCGTACTGAACAAAATCGACATGGAGTCGGCAATGGTGGACGAAGTGAAGGATCAGGTTGCCGATTTGCTCGGCTGCCCTCACGACGACATACTATGCGCATCGGGCAAAACTGGCGCAGGAGTAGAGGAGGTTCTCGAAACGATAGTAAACCGCATTCCCGCTCCGAAAGGCGACGAGAACGCACCGTTGCAGGCATTGATTTTCGATTCCGTATTCAATCCTTTCCGCGGCATCATCGTATATTTCCGTGTTTTCAACGGCAGAATACGCAAAGGCGAGATGGTGAAATTCTTCAACACCGGCAGCGAATACGACGCCGACGAGGTAGGAGTGCTCAAACTCAAACTTTCGCCGCGGGACGAAATATGCGCCGGAGATGTAGGCTACATATGTTCAGGAATCAAAAACTCGCGGGATGTGAAGGTCGGCGACACCATCACCTCCGTTGCGACACCGTGCAAGGAGGCTATTGCCGGATTCGAGGATGTAAAGCCAATGGTATTCGCCGGAGTCTATCCGGTCGAAGCCGACCAATACGAGGACTTGCGCGCTTCGCTCGAAAAACTGCAACTCAACGATGCCTCGCTGACATTCGAGCCCGAGAGTTCGCTCGCCCTCGGCTTCGGTTTCCGCTGCGGATTCCTCGGACTGCTTCACATGGAAATCATACAGGAGCGGCTGTACCGCGAATTCGATATGGACGTCATAACGACCGTACCGAACGTTTCGTACCGAATAACCACCACTTCGGGCGAAACGGTCGAGGTGCACAATCCGTCGGGGCTGCCCGAAATAACGCGAATAGCCAAAATCGAAGAGCCGTATATTCTCGCGCAAATCATCACCAAGACCGATTTTCTGGGCAACGTGCTGAAATTATGCATCGACAAGCGCGGCATCATGAAAAACCAGACCTACATTACGCAGGACCGCGTAGAGGTCAATTTCGAAATGCCGCTTTCGGAAATCGTATTCGATTTCTACGATAAACTCAAAAGCATATCGAAGGGTTACGCCTCGTTCGACTATCACCGTACAGGGTACGAACAGAGCAAACTCGCCAAACTCGACATTCTGCTCAACGGCGAGCCTGTGGATGCGTTGTCATCGCTTATTTACGCCGACCATGCCTACGATTTCGGGCGCAAGATGTGCGAGAAACTGAAAGAACTCATTCCGCGGCAGCAATTCGACATCGCCATTCAGGCTGCTATCGGGTCCAAAATCATCGCCCGCGAAACGGTCAAGGCGGTGCGAAAGGACGTTACCGCCAAATGCTATGGCGGCGACATCTCGCGCAAGCGCAAACTTCTCGAAAAGCAGAAAGCGGGAAAGAAACGAATGCGCCAAATCGGTTCTGTGCAGGTGCCGCAATCGGCATTCCTCGCGGTATTGAAAATGGATTAAACGAACCGCCTCGGGGTCGGGCAGGGATTTGCAACAATCTCATGCTGCGCACCGGCTGCAACGATTCGGGGAGCACCGTCGATGCGCGATGTCGTGCCGGCATCGCCCGCACAGACGAAAAATTTTCGCAAAATATCGAATCTTCGGCACTGACCGATGAGCAATAACCGAAAAATTTGTTTAACTTTGCACCCGCAACGGTCGTTGAATGCAGCGGTTTTCACAAATGCCGCAGCCGGAGTTTCACTTTGAAACGCTCGTTGCGCAAAGCCGCAGGGTCGAGAAGCAGGCAGACAGGTAGAGAAGCGGGCAGAGAAGAAGGGTAGAGAAGCGGGCAGACGGGTCGAGAAGAAGGCAGAGAAGAAGGGCTGAGGACAAAGGACCTGCATACGATCGAGCGGTTCGCAATCGATGCGAAAAACATATTACGAATGCGGGAGTAGTTCAGTGGTAGAACATCGGCTTCCCAAGCCGAGGGTCGCGGGTTCGAGTCCCGTTTCCCGCTCGAAAGTCCGAAGCGATTGTCGGGGAATCGATACGAAGACGCCTTATATATTCGATATATAAGGCGTCTTCGTATTTTGCGGAATACCTGCTATTTAGTTACTGCAATCGCCCATTGCGCATAGAGGATGATGTCCGTGTTGATATTCATCGTTTGACCGTCGCTGTAACTGTCGCCCTTACCGCTCGGTTTGGTATTCCATCCCACAATGCTGTAACCAGTGCGGCGGAACACCGGCGCGACAAGCGTACTGTTCGTCGATGTAACGATTTTCTGAATATGCGGCTCGGTTTCCTGCCCGCCGTTGGAATAGAACGTAACCTTATTGTGCGTTACATTGCCGCCGTTCAAGGTTACTGTACCCAGTTCATTCGCCACATTCTGGTTGTAAACGTATTGCGAAACGGTATTATCCATAATCGTTCCGCTGTTGATTGCAATATGGGCATTCGCGCCGCTGGCATAAAGTCCTCCGCCCTGTATTAAAGTGTGGTTTCGGGAGATGTCGGGGGTATCTTCGGCACCGCCGATCGTCCCGATGGCGACCTCCGCCGTATAATCGGAATTTTCCATATCCACGCATATGCCGCCGCCATTACGGTCCGATGTATTGGAGATTATCGTACCCGATTCGATAACGGCTGTTACATCGTTCTCATCGGAATGGATATATACCGCACCTCCACTGCCGCCGACGGTGTTGCCGCCGACACTTTTCGCTTCGGCCGAATTGCCATGAATCTGCGCTGTACCGCCTGCCGGCATTTTCAAACTGCCGCCCTGTATGAAAATACCGCCTCCATTGCCGCCGCTGGCGATATTGTCATCTATTATTCCTCCGGATATCGTTACATGCCCGCCTTTCATATATATGGCACCGCCATCGGAATTGGAGGTATTGCCCTGAATCGTGCCGCCGGTCATATTGAAAGAAGAAGAATCGGAGATGCCCTCGATATAAACGGCACCGCCGCAATCTGCCGTACAATTCTTTATCGTGCCGCCGCTTATATCGATATTGCCGTTTTCCAGATATATTGCGCCGCCATTATGCTCCATGTACAAATATTCATTATCTGTCGTATCGCTTCTCGCATTGCTGTTGCGAATCATACCGCCGGTCATCGTAAAGGACGGTACCTGCCCCGCACCCGTTCCGGCTGCCAATATGAACTGGGCCTGTATGTCGCCTCCCGATATGTCGATAGTCGCATTTCCCTTGTAACCATTCTTATCTCCGGTTCCGCCGCCGCCGATGGAGCCGGTCCGGATAATGGGATTGCCGCTGATCGTGATTTCAGCATATCCTCCGTTAAACCCGGAAGAAGTTCCGCCTTTCGAAAATCCCGTGCCGCCGCCTATGCTCGCGCTTCCGGACGCCAATGTTCTTGCGATAACCACCCCGCCCGTAATATTAACGTCGATATCGCCGCCTGCTTTCGTATAACTGCTACCGGCACCGATACCGGGTCCCAATGCGGATTCGGCATAGATATATCCGCCGGAAATATTCACGGTGCTTACCCCATACGCCGTACTGTTTATCGAACCGCCGCCGCCGATTGCGGAACTCGGGCATTTCCATCTGTTTGCATGATTGTAGGCGTAGACATTGCCGCCCGTAATGATTACATCGGCAATGCCTCCCGGACTGCCGTATCCGATTCCGCCGCCGATAGCCGTACCCGTGGTGGTGGCGACAGCCGTTACCGTACCGCCGTTGATGGTAACCCCTCCGTATACGTTACCGCCGCCGCCGAGGGCAGTGCAGTTTTCGGCTTTGGTGGTGCCGGCGAAGATGATTCCGCTGTTGATGACAATTCCATAACTATTCTCCTCTTCGGGCTTATCGGAATCATTGCCGCCAATGGCAGAACTCCAATGGTTGGACCAGTAACCGTATTCATCATCCTTATCGATACCGACTATGGAATTAGGGTTAGAAGATCCCTGCTGCATTTTTCCATCAACATCCGCCACAGTCAGCGAACCGGTCCCTTCAAAGATGATTTCGTTGCCGTTGTCGCCCAGATTCGCGTAATGCACCGCTCCCACCCGGTTGTCGCCTACCATATCGATAGTTACTTTCGCATCTTTTACATTGGGGTCGTATCCTTTCGGCTTAAACGCGATTCCTGCTGTCGTACGATGTGTCGGATTACTGTCTTGATAGACGGAATAGATATTGTCGATTGTCAATCCGCAAGTAACATTGCCGGTTATGTCTATACGGTGATTCGTCCTGCTGCGTCCTGCCGCTTCTACAAGCGTCTCATGGTTTATATCCCAATTCTCGATGACCGATTCTACATTGGTATTGTTGGTAATAAAATCCCGCCACGGACGACCGTCGGGACCTTTCACCTCCCCATACGGAGGAGAGGTGAAGACGCCGTCTTTCCATATCTCATCTATATTGTCCGGGGTCGATTGATAGACATAATAACGGTTGCCCGGCTTGTGTTCGCCGGTTACATCGACCGTCGCGCCGTCCTTATGGATTTTGCCCGAATACGAGGTTCCGTTAATGATGACATCGGCTAATGCCAAATCGAAATAAACCGTTTCCGGAGCGCGTCCGCTATGAAGCGTATAGGTAACCAGTTTGCCCGGGACCCAGACCTTGCCGCCAATCGGTGCGGTCAATACCTGATCGGTGCATACCAAAGTTATTTTCGCGTTTTCGGGCAAAGTTTGAGGTATAAGAATCATCGTATTCTCGCCGTCGGTCAGCAGGTTGTTCCTTTTGTTTATATCATCCGCCGTGAAAATTTTGCCGGTTTCGCCGAAATCGACAGTATATTCTGCCGTCGGGGTGCCGGCGCACGTCCATTCGTCATCCGTAAAACTGTATGTTCCGCTGTTATGTACGCCCGAAATCTTCACGGACTTCACCGTGCATGCGAATCCGACTTTGAAGCAGACAGCGGTTAGAGCATGGTCGAAAGTAAGATGTATCGTTTTATTCTTGTAACTTTCATTCGGGCTTTTCCACTTCGAGACGACGATATCCTTATGGTCGGCAATAGCGTCCGGCACCGTGTAGGCGAGTGCAGGAGCATAACGGGAATCCGCCGTAAGTCCGTCCGCCGTTTTGGGCGCATAGGCGTAAACAAGCATACTGTCCTTACCGATAGTATTCCAGCGTATCGGGTCGCCGCTGGCTGCAAGTTCGTCGCCGTTGAATGTAAATCCTATATTGTTATTTACCGCATTGAGAGGCGTTTTGTCCTCGCCTTGATTATATGTAAAACCGATGACGCCCGCTTCGCCGCTGAGCAGGGTAGTGAGCGCACCTCGGGTTGCGTCCCTGTCGGACATCGCCGGCAATGCCCATTCCGCCGCTTCAATCTCCACGTGCGAAGCCGTACTGCGGCTGACGGACGGCGTCTCCTCCGACACGACCGAAGCGGTAAATACCACACAGTCGGACGGACGGGTGTTGATTTCGAATATATCCGCATCGGCGGTACAGCCTGCAAAAGCGACAATCGCTGCGGCAGCCGCCCAAAGGCTCGATCGTTCGATATGGTCGGGGTATATATTCATAACTATTCTGCCGTTAAATAAATATCTTCATTTTCATTGTTCCACGCATTCAGCACGCACACGGCGTCTATGACATTGTACGGCTTGAAATAGAGCGAAAGCACGAAACATTTCCCCCGGGCCTGACCCGGTTCGGCAATGTCCGTAAGCGTATCGCCGTCCGCAGACATCGATCTCAAATCCAATGTTATCGTTTTAGGCTCCGCGTTGTTCTCCGTTTTTATCATCAGCGTGTACTCCGTTTCGGGGCTGCACAGCACCGAACCGACCTCGTGCATCGTCGTATGAAGCGGAATCGGGGTGTCGGCATTCATCGTCTCTATCGTTTTCGGCTCCCCTCCATACGAACAACTCCCGGTTTGCAAATCGATATTTATGTTCGATTTGCTGTTCGTTACGTTTATCTTCTCTATTCTGCCCCACGCATTCGCCGTATCGTGGGATGTCGCGCAGACCGCTATTTTCACCCACGTAAGCATATGTTCGTACCGCAGCGTATCGAAATGCCGGTTCCACGTTCCGTCGATTTCTTTGGCGAACATCAAATCGTCGCGCCCGTCGATAGGATGCGAAACATTCGTGTTGTCGCTTGTCGTCCAGTCTCCGTCGTTGGGATAGAACCCGACGCAATAGACTTTCGAATCGTCGGTTGGGTATTGGAGATTTTTCGCGGGGAGATTTTCGGCGGTGTAATAGACATATTCCAACTGCGTACTCCTGAATGTAACGGCGGTGCGGCACGGCAGACATGTCGTTGCCGACGGATTGTGTTCATAAACGCCTGCCGTATTGCTGAACCATACCGCCGACTCGAACTGTTTGGGCACGGTGCCGAGATACGGGTCGGCGACGATACGGCTGCCGGCTTGAATGCCTCCGACGGCTGCCCCCAATCGTATATCGACGCTGCCGCCGATTTCGCCCGTGCCGTTTTCCGAACATGCCGCCATCGCCATCAAGGCGAAACCTATATATGCGAACTTGAAATTCTTCATAACCGTTAAATGTTAGGGTCCAATTCTCCGCTGCCCAAACCGCCCATTGCCCAGTCGGTTATCGCAGCGGTTACCGCAATGTTGCTGCCCATCTTGAAATTCAGATTCAAGACGAATCGATGTCTCATCGTATCTCCGTCGAAATAGGATGCGGCATCCGTCATCAAATCGACCGGAACCTCGACCTTGCGATTTTCGGTTTCGACAGTCAATGTGTATTCCGTGGTTCTGACATCGCCTTGTGATTCCGGATCCTTTGCGGTAGCCGCAACCGGCTCGCAAAGCACGTATGCCACCTCCTCCGCTTTATCGACAGGCAAAGTATACCACGTACTTTCGTCGTCTTTGTTCACGAACGCCCTGTCGGTTCCCGTTCTATAAAAATCGAATTCAGCATCTCCGGAGAACGAAACGCAATTTCGCTCGTAGTCCCTGCCCAAATCGACGGTTACGCCATTCTTGCTCCTTATTTTAAGGCTTTTGAGCCTTCCCCAAGCGTCCGAAACTGCCTGACCGTCGGCTTTTATACTCACTATCAACCAAGTAAGCAGATGACGGAATTGAAATGTAGGCCATGTCTCCGCGCCTGTATTCTGGGCATATTTCCCCGATATTTGAGGGGCGAACATCACATCCTCGCAGCCGTTGAAAGTTTTGGTCGCTGTTTTGCCTGCCGTATCGCCTGTCGCCGGGGTCGCCCATCCGTTTTCAGGGTGCATTCCCACGAAATATACGCTCGTTTCCGGATCATCGGGATACACGGCATCATTAAGCAACTGTTCCTTGCTGTTGGTGAAATTCGCCGATGTATGCAAAGCGACTTTCTTGTCGGCTCCGGTTCCGTTTTCGCCCAAATCATCGAATGCGTTTGCTGTCGTCGATGCCCACACTGCCACTTTCAGCGGATTGTCCTGATCGGGTTCCGACAAATGGTACGGTGCTCGGGTTACGAACCTGTTTTCCACCGCAGCCTGCAAATAGATGCTTCGGGGCGAATCGTTGCGGACGACAGTTTCTCCCTTTTGACAAGAGAAGAAAACAAGCCCCAGCCCGCAAATTGCATAAAATATATTTTTCATTTTACTCGACATCTATATTGTTTTCACCTCCCGCAATCCAGTCGCCCGCGACTTCGACATTGAAATATATCTCCGAATTGTTGTCGCCCACCTTGATGGTATAGACGTATTGCTTCCCGGGCAGCCATTCCGTGCCGCTCAAATCAAAGGAGCCTTTTATATCATTATCTTTATCGCGAGATGCATTCAGCATAAGTTTCACGCCGTCCAACTTTTGCGGCATGACCAAAAACGGACTGTCTTTGTCGAAAAGCGTATTGTAGTTCACGTCATTGGGGATTCGTTTATCGATTCCTATCGCATAATCCCGCGCTTCGCCCGTAGCCGTCCACGCGGATTCGGCGGTCGAGAACTCTCCTGTCAGAAATATCTTGCTGAATACGATATCTTTAATCGTCATTCGGTAAGAATCTCCCGCCACTTTGAAGTTGATTGTGGCGAACGGATGCTTGAAATGCAATCTCACGGTGTCTTTGGTTCTCGGCTCTTCGTAGGCGTAAATGAACTCCTGCATTTCGGTATCGTAACGGACCGTATCGGCGGGCAGGCTGCACGAAAAAGTCTGCCCCTTGGCTTCGCTGTAAGCCCCTATGTTTACGTGAGTCGGTTTCGACTTGTACCCGTCTTTGCCGTCGTATCGGGAATCGGGCATGAAAGCGAAGAAATTCAGTTTGTCCGAATTGGGCCAATAGTATTTAATGGGGGATTCGTTGCCGTCAAGGAATATCCAACTCTGAACCTGCGGGTCTTCGAAATACCATACGCGGGCACCGCCGATATAAGTGCGGTCGGTGCCGTCCACATGGGCATAAAGCGTAAAGTTTCCTCCGCCATCACCGGGATTCAGCAAATCGTTTCCGTCTCTGTATATGTCGGCGCGCGATTGCTCCATCGGTGTCCACTCCGACAAACGGAATGCTATCTCTTCGTCGGACAGCAGCAGGGGACAGTCATCCGGCTGTTTGGAACAAGCCGACGACCAGAGCATTGCAGCGATGCAAAGCGCTTCAACCGGGAGTCTATATTTACGTATTATCATACAACGACTTACGCTTATTGCTTTTAACTTGCAACCGTGCGGGGTAATCAGCCCCGCACGGTCAGAGTGATGGCTGTGCCGATTCAGTGTTGAAGACAGGTTCGGCTAATTGTTTCCGAAGTCATATTTCAACCTGATTATACATCGTCGTTACGCAGCCGGTGTTGCCGGTGTTTCTTCGTTCTTCGGAAGATCTACCTGTTTGTTCTCTTTACCCCAATCGGCGATTTCGGCCGCGATATCGACCGAATTCATGCCCAAAACGAGATTGATCGTATAAGCCTTGCCTGCCTCGAAGTTAATCGGAGCCTTGGTCGAGATATAGTTGGTTATCTCCGATTTGCCGCCGGTTACGTTCGTATCCGCAGTCGTTACCGTATACTCGATGTACACATACATGTCAGTAGCGGTAAAGTCCTGAGGAATAATCATCAGATAAGATTCTTCATTGTTCAATGGCGTTGCACTGTCTTGATTTCCTAAAAGAACGACTTCCGTTCCTTTGACGAAATTTGCTGGCAACAAAGTAAACAACAAGTTGGCATCACTTTTTGATTTCCATTCACCGGTAAGAGGATTCAGAACTCCGTTTTGGTAGAATGCAGGGGTATCGGATACCGTTGCATTACCGTTGGAATATGTATGTGTTGCACCGGAAAGCATGACTTTTTTTACGGTAATGGTCGTATTGGTATCGATCGTACCGCCGGGTGCCACCCTGTCTATTGCGCCCTGTACGGTAAAGCCGATACGCGAGAGAGCGTGTTTGAAGTTAAAAGTTACTTTGTCGTTAAGTTGCTTCTTTGCTAAATCAACGTTGTTATTTTCGGCATAAAGCAGGTCTTTCTGCGCAGTAACTG
>CAYRSF010000023.1:0-36969 GCA_964427035.1 uncultured Alistipes sp. | reverse complement strand
GGGCGACCATCAGCCCCGACCTTGATGACTTTAAGGTCTTTAAGGACTTTTTTAAACCTTATCCGAAAAACTAACGACAACGAAAAAAACATGGAAACCACTCAATACGAACAATCGCAGGTTGTCGCCGCACAACTGCCGACCGCCGCGGACAATCCGCAAACCACGACCCGATACGACCGGAACGAGTTGAACCGCATCGTCGAGTATCTTACCCGAAAAAACGGATTGCTCGACCCCGAATACATACTGCTGTTCGGCACCTTGTCGGGCGGCACTCCCCACAGCGAGGCGTTGTGCTACGACCTGATAGTGGCGGTGCGGGATGTTCCCGCCTGCAACTGGGCGGACGTCAAACGCGGATTACGCCAAAGACTGCCCTACAAGCACAGGGACATAACGTATATGAACATATATGTATGCCGGATAGACGATATTCAACCTGCCGTCATGCCGCACCTCTATTTCGCCCACGCAGAGGGAGAACTGATTTACTGCAAAGAGCGATACCCTTTCCGCCGTCCGAAACGTGCGTGCAACTTTTCGGCGGTATATCGCGATACCAAAACCTATTTCGACACGTTCATGCCGATAGCCGACATGTTCATAAAAGCCGCATCGGTCGGCTCGCCGACAAGCACGACGGAGATTCGCTGGTCGGCGTATTCGTCGGCACAGGCGGCGAAAATCTACTACAAGGTTTTGTATTTCGTCTACCACAACGAGGCGTTCGACTGCGAAAATCCGGTCGTCATGCACGAGCGTATGCGGACATTATCGACCGAACTCATGCTGCTGTTCGACAGCGACAATATCGGACGGAAAAACACGCTGCCGCATTTGGAAAAATTCGACAGCAAGGCACTGTCCGACATGTCTTTTCCGATAAATCCGGACAATCTCGCGAGATACATGAACGAGGTTGCGCGTCTGGGTGCCATCGTAAGGATATGCTGCGAGCGACGCCTCGAACTCTACAAATCCTCTGTCGTGGAATAGAGCGCACTAAAAAAACACGGCTTCGCGAATTGCGAAGCCGCGTTTTTGCCTTCCCTAAATCTCCGACCCTTCGACGGGAGCGGATTCGACGACGGCGGGCTGCACCGGAGGCAGTTTCTCGGTCGAAGGCCGCGAATTGACGATACTGTCCACGATGAACTTCGTGAATCCCCGCCATGGCAGCGCACCGAAATACTCCTTGTAGTGCAATTCGACCGTCTTGCCGCCCTGCAACATCAGTTCGCGGGCGAGTTCGGGGTTATCGACCGAGAATTCGAACTCGTACGACTGAATCGAACCGGCAGCCTTGGAGCGGATGCCCGACTGTATCAACTTGCCCTCGAAAGTCTTGAATACCACGCCTTTGTAAACGACATAGTTCAGTTCGCCGCTCTTGACGCCTTCGCCGAAGACGAAGTAGAATCTGAAATATACGAACACCGCGGCAGCCACGACGAGCAGCACGGCTATCAATCCTCCGAATTTTCTCATATCAACATATTTTTGAATTCATACCGCAAATTTACTAAAATATTCCGAATTAAATAAAAAACGTCATCGCGACCGCAATCACCGTCTCCCCCTGCCGACGTAACGGCTGAAAAATCTCCACACCTCGGCAGCCGTATCGATATCCTTTTCGCCCCACGAATGCTTGCCGTTCACTATCTCGTACAGCCACACCTCGTTACCGTCCGTTCCGCCGACGAATCGGTGCGCTATGGCACGGTGTCCGTTCGACGGGTTCTTCACCGGAATCTCCTCCGTAATTTCGTGCGTGCATCCGTTCGCCGCAACCCAGTAGCCGACCGCGAGCGGGACGGCGATATACTCGCCCCAGCCGCCCTTGTTCGTCGGGTCGCCCGTCCACTCCGACGTTCTGTCCTCCGTGCCGTGTATCTCGAAGAGCGGCACGCCCTTGCGCGCCTTGAACTTGCGATACATCCATTCGAGCGTCAGCCCCGAAACGGGAGCGACCGCAGCGAAAACGTCGGGTTTCAGATATGCGAGCATGTAACACATCTCGCCTCCGTTCGACATGCCCGTGCAGAAAGTGTCGCGGCGGCTCAATCCGCACTCCTTTTGCAGATGTCGTACCAGACGGCACAGAAAATCGACATCGTCGGTCTTCATGTCGTGCTGGCACGGGTAACCGACATTCCAGCAGGTCTTTCCGCGTCCGTCTTTCACTCCCTGCGGGTAGCACACGGCGAACCCGCCGGCATCGGCGACGGCATTGAATCCGTAGCGTTCGGGGTTCGCCCGTCCGCCATAGCCGTGCAGCACGAGCACGAGCGGGGCATTCTCGGGCAGATTCTCGGGCAGATAGAGGTAGAACGACCGTTCCAGCCCGCCGGCACGCACGGTGTAGGAGCCGAGACCTTTTTCGTATTTGCAGTTTTTCGCCGCAACAGGCGGCACGACGCACGAAATCATGACGACCAATGCGGCGAGAAGCAGAGTTTTCTTCATTGGGATATAAGTTTTACAGATTGTTTTTCAGCGTTTTGACTGTTTCTTCGTATTCGCCGACGATTCTCTCGACCACTTCGCCGGCACTCGGCAGGTCGCGGATGAACGAGGCTATCTGACCGATTTCGAGTTCCCCCTCCGACAGGTCGCCCTCGAAGATTCCGAGCCTCGACCGACCGCGTCCGAGCAGTTCGCTCAATTCGTCGGCTGTCGCACCGCGGCTTTCGGCTTCCGCAACCCGCTCGAAGAAACCGTTCTTCACGAGACGCGTCGGACTCAACTTTTTCAACGCCAGCATCGTGCCGCCCTCATCGAGCCCTGTGCAAAGACGTTTGAACCCGTCGCTCGCCGAACTCTCCCGTGTCAGTGCGAAACGGGTGCCCATCTGCACTCCTTCGGCACCGAGAGCGAATGCCGCAGCCACTCCCGCTCCGGTAGCGATGCCGCCCGCTGCAATCAACGGAATATCTATCGCACTGCGCACCTGCGGTACGAGCACCATGGTCGCAGTCTCCTCGCGACCGTTGTGTCCGCCCGCCTCGAAGCCCTCGGCAACGACGGCATCCACGCCGGCATCCCGACTTTTAAGCGCGAACCGGCTGCTCGACACCACATGGACGACCTTGCAGCCTGCACCGTGCAGAAAATCCGTCCATGTTTTCGGATTCCCGGCGGAGGTGAACACGACCGGAACTCCCTCGTCGGCAATGACGTGCATTATCTGCTCCGCATACCTGTACATCAACGGGACATTCACTCCGAACGGTTTGTCGGTGGCATTGCGGCACTTTCGGATATGCTCGCGCAACAATTCGGGCGTCATCGACCCCGAACCGATAAGCCCCAGCCCGCCGGCTTCGCTGACGGCTGCGGCAAGCCTCCACCCGCTGCACCAGACCATTCCGCCCGAAATAACGGGATAACGAATGCCGAACAGCGCGGCGACACGATTGTTTTCCATATTTCGCGAATATTTTCCGTAAATATACGCAAATAAACCGAATTCCGCACACCGCCCGCACGAATCGACCCTTCCGGCAGACGATTCGGGCTTTTTTTCGGTTCCGAAAGACACGGGCACAAAAAAACGACAGATAAAAATCTGTCGCCTGCCGCGAATGTTGCGGAGAGAGAGGGATTCGAATGGCGAAGCCATCGCCGGACGACCTTTGAAAATAAATATCTTTTCGTCCGGCAACCCCATATTTGCAAGCAATCCCCGATTCGGCAAAAGGCGGCAGGCGGAGCGAAGCGACGAGTTTTTTTGCGAACGGGGCGACGGAAATTTATTTCCGGGAGACACGGGCACAAAAAAACGACAGATAAAAATCTGTCGCCTGCCGCGAATGTTGCGGAGAGAGAGGGATTCGAACCCCCGGTACAGTTACCCGTACACCGCATTTCGAGTGCGGCCCGATCGACCACTCCGGCATCTCTCCTTCCGTTTCAGCGTGCAAATATACGAATTCTTTTTTATCATCCGACATTTCAACGGCAAAAAAAGCGGATTGACCGCATTTTTTTGCCGTATCGCCGGCACGTGCTCCCGTATTTCATACTTATTTATTACATTTGCATATCGGATCATACGATTTAGGCACGATTTTTCGTTACAAAACAAACGGATAACTCGGAAATTTTCCGGCTTTCGCACCGATCCGATGCGGCGGCAGGACGGTTTCCTCAAAAAACTTTTCTATCATGAAGCGGATTTTAATTGCAGCGGTTATCTTGCAGGCGGCAGCCCTTGCCACGGGTTGTGCGTCGGCATTCAGAACGTCATCGTACAGCGACGACCTCTACGCCATACACGACAAGACCGAAATAGCCCGCCGTCAGAAAGCCGAAGCCGAACTGGCGAAGGCTCAGGCGGAAGCACGTCAGGCACAATGGGATGCCATGATTGCCGAAGCGAAAGCCGATGCCGCCGTATCGGGCGACTATGTCGAATACAACGCATCCGTAAACCCTTACGACGCCGTACTTGCCGACACCTACGAAAGCGCGTATGCTCGCCGGCTCTACGGTTTCGAATCGCCGTCGTACCGCATGCCGTCGAGTTACTACATGCTGCGCTACAACGACGCATTCAATTACGCCACGGCATACGACCCGGCATTCTACAACGTAATGGTGTCGGGCAATCAGGTATGGGTCGAGCCCAAATACATCACCTCGATGTTCGGCACTTGGGGCGCATCCGTCGCCATACCGTCCTACGGATGGTACAACGGCTGGGCTTCGCCGTACAACTACGCATGGTGGGGCTACCCGCGCTACTCGTGGTACGACTGGAACTGGGGCATACACTACGACCCTTGGTGGGGCTTCGGATTCGGTTTCGGCTGGGGCTATCCGCACCGTCCGCCGCACCACTACCACCCGCCGCACCACGGCGACGGCTGGCATCACCACAACCGCCCGGGCGGCAACGTCGTACACCGTCCGACCTACCGCACGCCGTCCCACTCGGGCAATCCGTCGTTCCGTCCTAACAACGGCACGGTGCGCCGCGGAGGCACTACGACAGGCAGCGGCATATACCGCGGCAGCGGAAATTCGCGCAACCGCGGGACGCAGAATTCGGGACAATACCGCGGACAGTCGGACAGCCGCAGCAACCATTACGACAACAATCGCAACAACAACTCGTATCGTCCGGGCAACGACACGCCGTCCTACAACCGCGGCTATTCGGGCGGCTATTCGGGCGGTTACTCCGGCGGCGGCAACTCGTCGGGCATGAGCCATGGCGGAGGACAACGAAGAAGGTAGAAGAAAACCATTAAGGACTTTAAAGACCTTAAAGATTTTAATCAAACAATAATCATGAAACGCATACTTCTTTGCATATCGGCGGTATCGCTCTTCGCAGGCGCAGCATCCGCCCAAAGCGCATCCTACGACACGGGCGGCGCAGTAATCGATCCGCACTCGGTTTCGGCAATGGACCTGTTCAACATGTCGCAAACCCAGTTCAACTTCGGCACGGCACGTTCGGCGGCAATGGCAGGCGCATTCACCTCGCTCGGAGCCGACATGACGTCGATGTCCGTCAATCCCGCCGGACTGGGCATGTACCGCCACAACGAAATCTCGTTCACGCCGATGATGTCGTTCAGCCGCAGCAAAACATCCGCTTCGCCGTTCGAGAAGAGCAACGGCAGCCGCTTCTCGGTCGGCAATCTCGGTTTCGTACTGAAACTGCGCGAGAGCGCGAAAGGCATTACCGCAATCAATATCGGTTTCGGCTACAACCGCCTCGCCGATTTCAACTACCGCTATTCGCTCGCATCCACCGGTCAGTCGTCGTCCATCGCCGACGCATTCGCCCGCCAGTTGCGCCGCAGCGGTCTGGATTCCGGCTACCTCAAAGGCGACCGTTTCAACTGGGGCGACGTCGATCCGTCGCTCTGGGGCGCATCGCTCGGCTACTTCACGGGGCTTGTTTCCGACGCTTCGGGAACATGGAACCGCGACATGATAGCCCCGAATGCCGAAGTCGGACAGTTCTCCACCGTCGAGAGCAAAGGTTCCGCCGGCGAGTACGTCATTTCGCTCGGCATGAACATCAACAACAAAGTCTATGTCGGCGCATCGCTCGGCATCCAAAGCATATCGATGCAGCGCAACATCTACTACGGCGAGAACTACCGGTATTCGAGCGAACCGTCGCTCGCCTACCGCATGGACTATTTCAACTATGACCAGTCGTCCAAAATCAGCGGTGCGGGCGTAAATTTCAAAATCGGCGTCGTCTATCGACCTATCGACGGTCTGCGCCTCGGATTCGCATTCCACACGCCGACCTACTATTCGATGACCTACAAGTACCGCGGCGGCATGACCTCCGACGTCAAGTCCATCGGTGCCAACCCCGACGGCTACACGCTCGACGGCGAGGGCTACCTCGATCCGCCGCTCTCCGAGAGTACGGCTCTGCTCGTCGATGACGGCAGTTACAGTTGGGAGTACGTTTCGCCGTCGCGAATGCTCTTCGGCGCATCCTATACCATCGGGCAATATGCAGTGATTTCGGTCGATTACGAACGCGACTGGTACAACGGCATCCGCGTGAAGCAGTCGCCTTACGGCAAGGGGCTATACGACAATTTCGCCCGCGACAACTTCAAGGGTTCCAACACGCTGCGCGTCGGTGCAGAGGTTCGCATCATTCCTCAAATCGCTCTGCGTGCAGGCTACGGGCTGTGGGCGTCGGCACTGAAAGACTCATCGACAATCTTCTCGTCGCCCGTCATTTACCGCACCGACTATGTCGGCGCAGGCATAGGATTCACGCTCTCCAAGACGGTGTTCCTCGACCTCGCCTACCAGTATCGCCACGACCGATTGACCGATTACGCGACATTCTACTATTACAACGATTTCGAGGAGGAATCGAGCCCGATCTACCGTACGACGCTCGACCGCCACTCGGCCATACTGACGCTCGGATTCAGGTTTTAGGAAGTTGCGGATTATAGGTAATATAGGTAGAATAGGCATTATATGTTTTATTTTACCTATATTACTTATTCTGCCTATTTTACTTATATTACTTATTTTACCTATCCTGCCCAACTCTTTCCCAAAATTTTATTTACCTTTGCACTCTGCATGCAAAGGTTTTTTTTCGCACGCCCGAGCACGACAAACGCAATAATAGCAAAAACGAAATATATGGCAGTAGAACTCAAAGACTTAACCAAAGCCGACGACAACTATTCGCAGTGGTACAACGAACTGGTGGTCAAGTCGGGTCTTGCCGAAACCTCGGCAGTCAGAGGCTGTATGGTCATCAAGCCTTACGGCTATGCAATCTGGGAAAAGATGCACGAAGTGCTCGACGGAATGTTCAAGGAGACAGGACATCAGAACGCCTATTTCCCGCTCTTCATCCCTAAATCGTTCTTCTCCAAGGAGGCTCACCACGTCGAGGGCTTCGCCAAGGAGTGCGCCGTGGTTACCCATTACCGGCTGAAAAACGACCCTAACGGCAAGGGTATCGTCGTAGACCCCGACGCCCGTCTCGAAGAGGAACTTATCGTGCGTCCGACATCCGAAACGATAATCTGGAACACCTACAAGAACTGGATAAACTCCTACCGCGACCTGCCTATCCTGTGCAACCAGTGGGCAAACGTCGTCCGCTGGGAGATGCGCACGCGACTGTTCCTGCGTACGGCAGAATTCCTCTGGCAGGAGGGGCACACCGCCCACGAAACCCGCGAGGAGGCCATCGAGGAGGCAACGAAAATGGTGAATGTCTACAAAAAGTTCGTCGAGGAGTGGATGTGCGTTCCGGTCATCGTAGGGCACAAGTCGCCCAACGAGCGTTTCGCCGGAGCCGAAGACACTCTCACCATCGAGGCCCTGATGCAGGACGGCAAGGCTTTGCAGAGCGGCACGTCGCACTTCCTCGGTCAGAATTTCGCCAAGGCGTTCGACGTCAGGTTCGCCAACCGCGAGGGCAAACTCGAATACGTATGGGCTACGTCGTGGGGCGTTTCGACACGTCTTATGGGCGCGCTAATCATGGCGCACTCCGACAACAACGGACTCGTTCTGCCGCCGAAACTCGCACCGGTTCAGGTCGTTCTCGTTCCTATATACAAGGGTGCGGAGCAACTGGCAGCCGCACGCGCCCGCCTCGACGCCATTGCCGGCAGTCTGCGTGCCAAGGGGCTGCGCGTCAAGGTCGATGACCGCGACAATGTCCGTGCCGGCTTCAAGTTCGCAGAATACGAACTCAAAGGCGTTCCGGTTCGTCTGGCTCTCGGTCAGCGCGACATCGAAAACGGCACAATCGAACTCGCCCGCCGCGACACGCTCACCAAGGAGACCGTTCCGCAGGAGGGTCTGACAGACCGTGTGGCAGCGTTGATGGACGAGATACAGCACAACATCTTCCAAAAGGCTCTCGCTTTCCGCAATTCGATGATTACCAAGGTCGATACATGGGACGAATTCATCGATGTGCTCAACAACAAGGGCGGCTTCATATCCGCGCACTGGGACGGCACGGTCGAAACCGAGGTCGCAATCAAGGAGGCGACGAAAGCGACTATCCGCTGCATTCCGCTCGATGCCGAGGAGGAAGAGGGCGTCTGCGTCTTCACCGGCAAACCGTCGCACCGCCGCGTACTCTTCGCTCGGAGTTACTAACCGCGACCGACAAGCCTAAGTAATATAGGTAATATAAGTATTATAGGTAGCATTCTATATTACCTATATTACCTATATTGCCTATATTGCCTATATTGTCTCCCCCCCCCGACATTTCGCCCCCTAAAAAGGGCGGTTCACCGTCTGGCTGCAATCGGCGGAACGGGCGGCATAAAACCCGTACGGAACACACTGCGGCACGGATATTGCATCGTAAACGGCGGGTAACGGAGAGCCGTGGCGACGGACGACCGAGCCGGAAGGATTTGGAAATTCGACGAAATGTGCTTATCTTGCACCCGTAAAGGTTGCCGTTCGCGGCAATATTACCCGAATATTAACACTAAAAACTGATTTGCCTATAAGAAAAACTCTACTCTTTATTAACCGTAAAAGAAAGGAAAAAGAGTATGAACGTACAGGTAAAAAGCGATCAGGCTCTGCTTAACAGTTACAAGCAAGGCGACCGGAGCGCGATTTCCCGACTTATAGAGCGACACAACCGCCGCGTTCGCGATTATATACGAATGATGGTCAAGGATAATGATGTCGCTGACGACATCTTGCAGGAAACCTTAATCAAGGCGGTTCGCGTTATCGACGAGGGTCGATACTCGGACAACGGAAAGTTTCTTTCATGGATTATGCGCATCGCGCACAACCAGGTGATAGACTACTTCCGGGCGCAGAAGCAGAACAGGCAGGTGAACGAGTCGAACGCAGGCTACAATGTTCTGGGCACGCTCCGCTTCGCGGAGAAAAACATCGAAGACCGCATGATTGCCGACCAGATTGAAGCGGATGTCCGCACGCTGGTCGATATGTTGCCCGACGAACAGCGCGAGGTCGTGATGCTGCGTTACTTTTCGGGGTTGAGTTTCAAGGAAATCGCCGAACAGACCAATGTCAGCATAAACACCGCACTCGGACGCATGCGTTACGCGTTGATCAACCTGCGCAAGATGATACGGGAAAAGAATTTGGTTTTATGCTGATTCAGGCACAATAAACCGCGAGGCGTTCCGTTATGATTGAGAAAACGAGATTAATAACAGGTCGCCTATGGAAAATATCGACAAGCAAAGTCTAAGAGATGTTTCCGATGAAGATCTTTTGATGACGCAAGTAATTTGCGACGATGCCGATTTACTCTATCTGGACGTATATTTGGCGGAGATTCTCTCAAAGGAGGCATAATGAGGGTTAATTTGTGGGGAGCGGCTGTCCGTCTGGACAGCCGCTTATTTTGTGCGTAGCGAAACTCCGCTGTACAATAACGTCCTTAAAGGCTTTAAGGTCATTAAGGTCTTTTCTGTGAACCGCACTATGCCCTCATCAGCACCGACGAATCGCCGTATGAAAGGAATCTGAATCCGTTCGCCAGCGCGTAATCGTATATTCGCCGCCAGTCGTCGCCCACGAATGCCGACACGAGCAACAGCAGCGTCGATTTCGGCTGATGAAAATTGGTAACGATACTCCCGACTATGCGGAACCGGAAGCCGAGCGGCGTAATCATAATCCGTGTAGCCGCTTTCAACCGTTCAAGCCCGTGCGCCTCCATGTAACCGACAAGTTCGCGCAGCGCATCTTCGCCCGTGAAATCATCGGGAATGTCGTACGGCTCCCACTGCCCCACGACATCGCAGTCGAAAGCCCTGCCGCAGCGGATTCGCCATGCGAGAGCCGGCAGCGACTCCAACGTCCGCACCGAGGTCGTTCCGACAGCGACGATTCTGCCGTAATTGGCGAGCAACGCCCTCAACGTATCGAGCGTAACGTCGAAATGCTCGGTGTGCATCGGGTGCTGCGCCGCATCCTCCGCCTTCACGGGCAGGAAAGTTCCGGCCCCGACATGCAGCGTAACCTCGCCGAATCCGAACCCCCGCTCACGCAGCGAAGCGATAAGTTCGTCCGTAAAGTGCAGCCCCGCCGTAGGAGCGGCGACCGACCCCTCGAATTTGGAATAGACCGTCTGATAGCGCGTATTGTCGATTTCCTCGCTCTCACGGTTCAGGTAAGGCGGAATCGGAATCCGACCCAGATATTCGAGCAACTGCCCGAACGTCATGTCGGCATCCCACCTGAAACGCACGACGTGTTCGCGTGTTCCGCGCTCCGTAATCTCGGCGCGCAGCGAGCAGTTGCGCCCGTCGTGGTCGAAGGGAATGGCGACCTCCCCCGATTTCCACTTTTTCAGGTTGCCGACTATGCAACTCCACTCGCACTCCCCCCGAACCGCGAAAGCGCGTTCGTAATCCGCGGGGGCATGGGGTTCGAGACAGAAAACCTCGACCCTTGCGCCCGAATCCTTGTGCATGACCAGCCGTGCGCGCACGACTTTCGTATTGTTGAACACGAAAAACGAGCGTTCCGGCACGACATCGCCGAGATTTCTGAACCGGCGTTGCCCGATGTCGCCGCCGCGATAGACGAGCAGTTTCGATTCGTCGCGGCGTTCGAGCGGGAATTTGGCAATCCGCTCGTCGGGCAGCGCATAGTCGAAATCGTTGATGTTTATATGACGTTCCTGCATATCGTTTCGATAATGGGCTGCCCCGAAAAGAGCAGCCCAATATTTAAGGTCTTTAAAATCGCGCGGGCTTTGCCCGCTTTAAGGTCTTCGAAAACCTTAAAGACTTTATAGCCGTCGGCTGACCCTTATTATTTCGCGAAACCTTTGCCGATAGCGAGGAAATCCCCGGCTTTCAAAGCGGCACCGCCGATAAGACCGCCGTCCACGTCCTCCTTGGCGAAGATTTCGGCTGCATTCGCCGGCTTGCACGAACCTCCGTAGAGAATCGGACACTCCTCGGCTGCGGCACCGAACTTCGAGCGAAGCACCTCGCGGATATATGCGTGTATCTCCTGTGCCTGCTCGGCGGTAGCGGTCTTGCCCGTACCGATAGCCCAAACCGGCTCATAGGCGATAACGAGATTCTTGAACTGCTCCTCGGAGAGGTTGAATACCACCTCCTCGATTTGTGCCTTTACGACGTCGAAATGGCGTCCTGCCTCACGCTCTTCGAGGTTCTCGCCGACGCAGTAAATCGGAGTGAGGTTGTTGGCATAAGCCTGCTCCATCTTCCTGTTGAGCGTAGCCGACGTCTCGCCGTAGTACTGGCGACGCTCCGAGTGTCCGAGAATCACGTACTTGCAGCCGAGAGCGGCAATCATCGAAGCAGCCACCTCGCCCGTATATGCTCCCTTGGACTCGGCAGCGCAGTTCTGCGCGCCCACCGCGATATCCGAACCCTCGACAGCCGCAATCACCTGCGAAAGGTGGGTGAACGGAGGGCAGACGATGAAATTAACGCACTCGCAAACCTCGCCGCGACCTGCCGCGACGTTCTTTGCCAACTCAACGCCCTCTGCGGGAAGGGTGTTCATTTTCCAGTTGCCCGCAACAATCTTTTTTCTCATAGTGTATGTTTTGTTTTTATTAAGGTCTTTAAAATCCTCAATGGTTTTAAAGCCGTTAAGGTTTCTCTTTTTACTCCTCGCACCAGCGTTTTACGTCCTCCATCGACGGGGCTTTGAGCCCGAGTTTGTTCTTCTTGCTGTATCCGCACAGGTCGTTGAAGAACCTGCCTGCCGAGAGTTTGCGCAGCGAATCGACCGTAATGTATCCCATTTTCTGTATCACCGGTATCCACTCCTCCGGCACTCCGATTTCGAGATACTTTTCCGCCGCATCGGCAACGGCCTTCTTCTCCGGACGCATCGTCGGGAAGAACAGCACGTCCTGAATCGAGGTCTGCCCCGTCATGAACATCGTCAGACGGTCGATGCCGATTCCCATTCCCGAGCACGACGGCATGCCGTACTCCAATGCGCGGACGAAATCCATGTCTATTATCATCGCCTCGTCGTCGCCCTTCTCCGACAGCCGCATCTGCTCCTGAAAACGCTCCAACTGGTCTATCGGGTCGTTCAACTCCGAGTAGGCGTTGCACAACTCCTTGCCGTTCACGAACAACTCGAAACGCTCGGTCAAATCCCTGTTGTCGCGATGACGCTTGCACAACGGCGACATTTCGATAGGATAGTCGCATACGAACGTCGGCTGCACCAAGTCGCCCTCGCAGTACTGACCGAATATGGCGTCGATGAGTTTGCCCTTGCCCATCGTGTCGTCGATTTCGACATTCAGGCGCACGCAAGCCTCGCGAATCTGCTCCTCGCTCTGACCCGTAATGTCGTAACCCGTCTTCTCGCGTATCGCATCCGTCATCGTCAGCCGGCGGAAAGGAGCCTTGAACGAAATCGTGCGACCGTCGATTTCGAGTTCCGTGGTGCCGTTCACCGCGACAGCCACCTTTTCGAGCATCTGCTCGGTGAACTCCATCATCCAGCGGTAATCCTTGTACGCCACGTATATCTCCATGCAGGTGAACTCCGGATTGTGCGTCCTGTCCATTCCCTCGTTGCGGAAATTCTTGCCGAACTCGTACACACCGTCGAACCCTCCGACAATCAGCCGTTTGAGGTACAATTCGGTAGCGATTCGCATATAGAAATCGATGTCGAGCGCGTTATGGTGCGTAATGAACGGACGGGCGGACGCGCCGCCCGGAATAGGTTGGAGAATCGGGGTTTCGACCTCCAAATAGCCTTTCGAATTGAAAAATTCTCGCATTGCCGCCATTATCTTCGCACGCTTGACGAACACCTCGCGAACCTTCGGATTCACAGCCAAATCGACATAACGCTGACGATAGCGCACCTCGGGGTCGGTGAGCGCGTCGAACTGCTGCCCGTCTTTCTCCTTGACTATCGGCAGCGGACGTATCGACTTGGAAATCACCGTAAACTTGCGGCAGTGCACCGACAGTTCACCGGTATTGGTTCTGAAAACATAACCCTCGACGCCGACGAAATCGCCGATGTCGAGCAGTTTTTTGAATACGGTGTTGTACATCGTAGGGTCTCCCTCCGGACATACGTCGTCGCGGCGGATATATACCTGAATACGACCCGTATGGTCTTGCAGTTCGAAGAACGACGCACTGCCCATGATGCGGCGGCTCATGATTCGCCCCGCAACCGCCACGTCGGCATAACGCTCCGGAGCGGCATCGAAATGTTCGGCGATGTCGGTCGCCGTGGCGGTAACATCGAACTTCTGCGCCGGATAGGGGTCTATGCCGAGTTCGCGCAAAGCCGCAAGCGACCTGCGGCGCAATTGTTCCTGTTCGCTGAGTTGTTCTGTCATATTTATTTCTTGTTTCTATTCTTTAAAGTCTTTAATGGCTTTAAGGACCTTAAAGGCGGCTTTGCCGCCGCGGCCTTAAAGACCTTATCGCTTTCGCGATGCAAAGATACGCATTACCCGCGAATTTTCAGCACCTCGTCCAACTTTTTCCACAACAGATACATCGCACCGCCTGCGGCCAGACCCACAACCAGCCCGAGTGCGATATCAACGGGGAAATGACATGCGAGATATATTCGCGAATAGCATATGAGCAGCGTTGCGAAGACGATGAACGCCGTGTACCAGCGGTTGCGAATCGCGCATGCCGACAGAACCGCCATGGCAGCCGTCGTAGCCGCGTGAGCCGACACCGTGCCGTAAGGTCCGTGGGCATACGACGGCACGTGGACGAGACCCCGCAATTCCGGGGCGAACATCGGACGCGGACGAGCCGGGAAACTCTCCCACACATGTTTCAGCAGCCCCGAGTGTTTGAATATTCCGCACAGCATGTCGGCAAGACCCATCGCCACCAGCAGACATGCGACGAAACCCGCCGCGCTCTTCCAGCCGTATTTGCGCCATACGACCGCCAGCATGAAAAGGTACAGCGGAATCCACATCGCCGTGCCGGAGACGGTCTCCATAATCGCATCGACGACCTTCCCGCCATCGAAATTGAGGGCGAGAAACAGCCCGTGATCGAAAGTGTACATAGTTATTGTCGTTTTAGGATATACTGGTACAGCAGACATTTTGCAGACAGCCTGTTCAGCCCGTCTCGTCCGTTCAGCCCGTCTTCACCGCTCTCTGCATTAACTTATCTGCGTCTGTTCGACACGAGCGCGACATAATAGAGCACCGACGCTATCGCCGACAACGCCGCGACGAGATAGGTTCGGGCAGCCCATCTCAATGCCACTTTCGCCCCGTCCAACTGCGCGCCCGAGAGCGTGCGGCTGCGTTCGAGCCACTCCAACGCCCTTTCCGAAGCGTTGTATTCGACCGGCAGCGTGATTATCGAGAACAGAGCCGACATGGCTATCATGCCGATTCCTATCCAGCATATCAAATCGCTGCTCGACGAGGCTGTCATTATCAGACCGAGCATAATCACCCAAATCGCAGCCCTCGACGAGAAGTTCACCACAGGCACGAGAGCCGAACGCATCGCCAGCGGAGCATAGCCTTGGGCGTGCTGCACGGCATGCCCGCACTCGTGGCATGCGACGGCGGCAGCCGACACGCTGCGCCCCGAATAGACCGAATCCGAAAGGTTCACGGTCATGGTCTGCGGATTGAAATGGTCGGTCAGATGACCGGCGACATGAGTTACCCTGACGTTGCGGATATTGTTCTCGCGCAACATTCGTTCGGCTATCTCGGCACCCGTCATTCCGTCGGGCAGCGCGACTTCGGAGTATTTTGCGAACACCGACTGCAACCGGGCCTGAACGATATATCCGGCGACGGCGATTATGATGATAAGAAAAAACGCCTCCGACGTGGTAAAGTTGGAAATCATCTGGTTTCCGCCCGCATAATCTGCGGCAAGCATTGCGATTGACATGATTTTTTTATCTTTTTATTGTAATTTCACACTGTTACCGTCCGCCCTGCTGCTCCGTCCGCATTCGTCCGGCACGGCAGACCGATTTCATGCACCTGCCATATTTATGGCAATACGGAACAAAAATAACAAAAAATTTTTTACATTTGTCGAAAATAACCATTTCGCGCATATCGCGAAGACCGATTGCGTGAAAGGGGATTTTTTACGCGGATATTGCGACGGCACGAATCCTGCCGTTATCCGCCCCTGTAACCGAGAAAATAGAGAGTTATGGAAAAACAGAACGACTGTCGCACCTGTCCGTGCGACGATACCGCGGCGGCACGAACCGCATTTACTGCCGACGACGAACGTTTCATGCGGATGGCCATCGACCTTTCGGTCGGGAATGTCGCCGAGGGCGGAGGTCCGTTCGGCGCAGTCATAGTCCGCGACGGCGAAGTAATCGCCACCGGCGTAAACCGCGTTACCGCCGACAACGACCCCACGGCGCACGCCGAAGTGAACGCAATCCGTGCGGCATGCGCTTCCGTCGGCGATTTCAAACTGACCGGGTGCACGGTCTATTCGTCGTGCGAACCGTGCCCGATGTGTTTGAGCGCGCTCTACTGGGCAGGCGTCGCACGCATCTGCTACGGCAACACGAAAGAGGATGCCAAGGCAATCGATTTCGACGATTCGTTCATCTACGACGAGATTGCCCGCGACTATTCGGAGCGTTCGATACCGTGCGAGAACTTCATGCGCGACCGGGCGCAGGCGGCATTCCGCGCATGGACCGCCAAACCGGACAAAACAGTCTATTAACCGACAGGCAATTTAGGCGGTATCGAGTATTATAAGAACATATATTACCTATAACCTGTATTGCTTTTTGCCTATGCCGCCCATTATCTTCCGCCATTCCCGATGAACCTCTCACTGTTCATATCCAGCCGCACCTCGTCGCAAAACGTCATGACGCATGTCGCTGCGACGGCCGTTGCCGTGAGCATCGCCGTGATGATACTCACTGTCGCCGTGATATTCGGTTTCCGCCGCGAAATGGGAATCCTCGTATCGCGTTTCGCCGCCGACGTTACGGTCGCCGACCTGCGGGCATTGAGGGCATCCGAGAGCCTGCCCGTCGCCGACAGCGAACAGGTGCGCGAGATAATCCGTTCTGCCGACGGGAGCGCACGCATCGGGGCATACGCCGTACGCGGCGGTGCGATACGCTCCGCAAGGGCTATGACGGGCATGGTACTGAAAGGCGTCGAATCGCCCGAGGGGACGGCGCTGTTCGCCGATGTCCTCGCGGAGGGCGCACTTCCGCGGTTCGACGAGTCCCGGCGCAAGGAGATTCTCATCTCCCGTTCGTGCGCCGATGCACTCGGCATCGCCACCGATGCGAGGGTCGAACTGCTCTTCATCGAGGACGACGGTTCGCCCCGTCGCGAACTCTTCAAGGTCTGCGGCATCTACGACACGGGGTTGGGCGACGAGCAGGCGGCACTGCTCCTGACCGACATTCGCAACGTTCGCAAAATCAACGGCTGGGACGACAATATGATTACGGGTTACGAAGTCCGCACCGACGATTTCGACCGTGCCGACCATCTCGCCGATGCTATCAACCGCGACCTTTTCGAACTCTGCGACAGCGACGACAATCTGTCGGCTGTCAGCGCACGGACGCTCCATTCCGAGATTTTCAACTGGCTCGGCACTCACGACGTGAACGCTGCGGTCATCATAACGATAATGTTCGTCGTCGCGCTGTTCAACATGATTACCGCACTGCTCATACTCGTGTTCGAGCGGGCGCGCATGATAGGCATACTCAAAACTCTCGGCATGGACAACGGCGGCATCCGCCGCATATTCCTCTGCCGTGCCGCGACGCTCGTGGCGCGAGGGTTGCTGTGGGGCAACATCGTCGGCATAGGACTGGCTCTGCTGCAACGATATACGCATATCGTCAAACTCGATGCCGAGGGTTACAACGTCGCCTCCGTACCCATCGACCTCGACGCAGGATGGATAGCGGCGACAGACATCGCTTTCGCGGCGGCGATACTGCTGCTTCTGACGACGGTTACGACGACGGTTTCGCGAATCCGCCCGTCCGACACCATAAAATACGAATGACCTTACCCGACCTTAACGACTTAAAAGACAGAAAAGATGCAGGAACCTACCTCAAAACGCGACAGCGTCAAACTGATGTTCGACGACATCGCACCGACCTACGACCGGCTCAACCACGTACTGTCGTTGAACATCGACCGCCTGTGGCGGCGTCGCGTCGTCCGCATCGTGCGGCGCACCGGAGCCAGACGCATTCTCGACATGGCGACGGGAACCGGCGACCTCGCAATCGACATGGCGCGCCGCATTCGCGGATGCACCGTCTGCGGAGCAGACCTCTCGCCCGAGATGCTCGAAGAGGCCCGCCGCAAAATCGTGCGACGCGGTCTCGACGAGCGCATCACTCTCACGGAGTGCGACGCCGAAAATATCGGTTTGCAGGCAGGCAGCGTCGATGCCGCGACCATTGGGTTCGGCATCCGCAACTTCGAACATCCCGAGCGCGGACTGTCGGAGTTGTTCCGCACGATAAAGAGCGGCGGCCATCTCGTCATATTGGAGTTCTCGAATCCCCGGAACCCGCTGATAGGCTGGTTTTACAGGTTCTACTCCCACCGTCTGCTGCCTGTCATCGGCGGTGCCGTGTCGCACAACCGCGCGGCATACGAATATCTGCCCGCTTCGGTGGACAAATTCCCCGCACCGGAGGAGTTCGTCAGGATGCTCGAAGCGGCAGGCTTCGTCGATGTCAGCAGCCATTCGCAGAGTTTCGGCATCGCCCATATCTACATCGCCCGCCGACCTTAAATCATATCGCCAATATCCGTAATATCTGTTTTGTAAAATGAAATTCTCTCTCCGCCTTATCGCCGCAATCGCCGTTCTGCTGACGCTATGCGGCTGCAACAAGGAATCGATGCGGCAGCGCATCGCCGAAAAACTGCGCGTCGAATCGCTCGAAAAGGTTTCGGGCAACCTCGCCGACGGCTGGATTATCACGCTGCACGTCAAGAATATGACCCGCTATACCCCGATTCTGACCGACGGCACGGCAGAGGTGCGCTACAACGGCCGCAAGGTCGCCCGCGTCCGGCTTGCCGGCGAGGTCGTCATTCCGAAACGGAGCGAAAGCGTCTCCGTAGACGTTCCGGTCGATATCACGCTCTCCAACCCGTTGCAGGCATACGCCCTCTGGAACGCTGTCCGCAAAGGAAGTTACAGCGGTATCGATGTCTCTATCGACGGGCATGTGAAGGTCGCGGGGGCTATCCGACCTGTCGCTGCCGACCGCATTCCGCTCGAAACCCTCATGCGCAAACTCGGCTACAAGAGATAGACTATCGACAGACAGTATAAGTTTTATATTACCTGTATTACTTTTTCCGCCTATATTGCTTATTTTATGAAAAACTCGCTATCCCTCCTTCTCCTCTCCCTCCTCTGCTCCGCCTCCGTCGCGGCACAGGACATCCCGACATTCCGCCGCCGGCTCGCCGAACCGGTGCGCATCGACTCGCTGCGCACCGAATACAATACCGTCCGCATCGAGGAGTGCGGCGACGCAGCCGACATCGTCGCTCAATCGGAATACGGCAGCCGCAAGAGCGTAAACGGCTACCGCATAGTAATTTTCATGGGCAACTCCCAGACAGCCCGTTCCGAAGCCCTCGCCGCCCGCGACAGTTTCGAGGCGATGTACCCCGACGAACGCAGTTACGTTACCTACGAAAACCCCTACTTCAAGGTCGCCGTCGGCAACTGCGTCTCGCAGGAGGAGGCTCTAATCCTCATGGAGCATCTCCGACCGTCATTTCCGAAGGCCTTCCTGATGCGCGAAATCATCCCCGCATCCGAACTCGTGCTCCAATAAATGACTTTCAAGACGAAAAATGCTATAAAATTTGCATTTTGTCGCATAAACATCTAATTTTGCGGTTGAACATATGTTCGGACATTTAATACATTACCGCTATGAAGAAGATTTTTTCATTCGTTGTACTGATCGCCGCCGTTGCAATGGTAGGTTGCTGCGGTAACTGCAACAAGAAGAATGCTGCTGCCGAGGAGAAGGTATGCAGCGAAAATTGCGAGCAGTGCGAAAAAGCCGCTGAGTGCTGCGAGAAAGCAGAGGGCGAAGCCGCTTGCTGCTGCGAGAAGGCTGCCGAGGCTGTTGCTACCGAAGCCGCTGCTGCCGAGGTTGCTCCCGAGGCTGCTCCTGCCGAGAAATAGCAGGCGCATCGCATCGTGCGAAGATTCGGTTTCCGAATGTCGGAAGCCGATTTTTTTGTGTCGGCACGTGCGGGGTGGGGTCGGCACGTGCGGGTTTTTCCGGGAGCACTGGGAGGACTGGGAGCACTGGGATAGCAGGAGGCTTATATTACCTATTCTACCTATAATACCTATTTCCCAGCCCTCCCAGCCCGCTCCCCGGCCGAACCATCCCTCTTTCCGAAAAATTTTCCGCTACATCCTCCCGTCAATTCTCCGAAAAATACATAACTTTGCGAATACTAAATTCAAGTTTGCCGCCATGTCGTCATACCACACTCCCGTGCTGCTGGAAGAGTCTGTCGGACTGCTCGATATAAAGCCCGACGGCTGCTACGTCGATCTCACTTTCGGCGGAGGCGGGCACTCGCGCCGCATACTCTCGGCACTCGGCGGCGAAGGACGGCTCTACGGCTTCGATCAGGACCGCGACACGATGGCGAACGCTCCCGACGATTCGCGATTCACCTACGTCGAAAGCAATTTCCGTTTCATGCGGTCGGCATTGCGGCTGCGCGGCGTAACGCAGGCCGACGGCATCCTCGCCGACCTCGGCGTCTCGTCGCACCACTTCGACGCTCTGCCGCGCGGGTTCTCGTTCCGCGGCGATGCACCGCTCGACATGCGCATGAACCAGCGCGGAGGTTCGACCGCCGCCGACATCGTAAATACCCGCAGCGAGGAGGACCTCGCCCGCATATTCGCCCAGTACGGCGAACTCGAAACCACTTGGAAAATCGCAGCCTGCATAGCCCGTGCGCGAGCCGTCGAACCGATTCTGACCACGTCCCGATTGGTCGCTGCCGTCGCTCCGTGCACGCCCAAACGCGACGAAGCGAAGTTCCTGACCAAACTTTTCCAGTCGCTGCGCATCGAGGTGAACGGCGAAATGGAGGCGTTGAAAATGGCTTTGGAACAGAGTCTCAAAGTATTGAAGCCCGGCGGACGGTTAGTCGTCATCTCGTATCACTCGCTCGAAGACCGGTTGGTGAAGAATTTCATGCGCAGCGGCAATTTCGAGGGCAAAATCGAAAAGGATTTTTTCGGTCGTGCGCACACGCCGTTCGAGCAGATAACACGCCGGGCGACCGTGCCGGACGACGACGAAATCGCCGCCAATCCGCGTTCCCGTTCGGCGAAACTCCGTGCGGCAGTCAAAACAGCGACAGACTTATGAACCGGTACGACGACATAGAGTTCATTACCGACTCTCCCGAGGAGATTCGCAAACGCGAACGCGACGAGGAGATACGACGCATGGTTCGCGACGAATACCGGCGTGCGAGTTCCGGCGAAGCGGACGAGGATATCGCCGAGGACATCCGGCGCGAGGAGCAGAAGCGGGCTGCGGCGGCGGAGCAGGAGCGCAAGTCGGCGAGACCGCGCTGGCTGACAGTCATAAGGCTGTTCCTGACGGGAGAGATACTGATTAAGGAAGATGTGGCGAAGTTCTACAACTACGCATCCTACATCGCGATGATGTTCTTTTTGAGCATCGTAACGCTGTTTGCCGCACTGCGGTTGGAGATGCGCTGCAACAAACTCGAATACGAGGTCGAACTGCTGCACGAACGGTCGATACGCATCAAGGAGCAGCGTTGCCGCCAGTGTTCGCATTCGGCTGTCGTCGAGCGTCTCGAACAGCGCGGCATAGAGTTGCACGACCCCCAGTCGCCGTCCGACGTGATAAAATAGAAGCGGTATCGCATATTACTTATAACAGGGCAAAATGGAGGAACAGAAAAAAAGAATGCTTTCGGAGATATCGCACCGGGTGAAAATGCTTTACGCTCTTTTCACCCTCGTTGCGATATTCGTATTCCTGCGCATCGGCTACGTGCAGTTCCTCAGCGGCGAAACGGCGGAGAATGCCGACAGTCTGCGCAAGACGCTGATTTTCGTCGATTCGCTCCAAGCCCACCGAGGCTCTATTCTCGCCCGCGACGGCGAACCGCTCGCGACATCGATATTCCGCCGGTCGGTCTTCTTCGACTTCGGCAGCGAGGGCTTCGACAACCGCGAACGCTTCCTCGAAGATGCCGATTCGCTCTCGAAACTGCTGGCTGCATACTTCCGCGACAAGAGCGCGAAGGACTACTGCCGCATCATGACCGCCGAACACGACCGCTGTTTCCGTCTCGTCCGCGAACGGGACAGCACGATAAAGCGGTCGGAAGGAATCATCGCGCAGTGGTTCGACATGCTGCGCGGCGAAGCCTATAAAACCGTCAAGGTCTACGACACCGTCCGCACCCACAGTTACACGCGTCTTTTCCGCGACATCGATTTCAACGAGTGGCAGACGCTCAAAACCTATCCCATCCTCAACGAATCTCTCGGACGTGTCTACAAACTCGAAAAGCACGACTCCCGCGTGTACCCTCACGAAGAACTCGCCCTGCGCACCATCGGGCGCATCGGCGTGCAGACCCCCTACGGCATCGAGGAGGCTTACCGCGAGCAGTTGCGGGGACACGACGGCTACCAGTGGCTGCAATGTATCGCACCGCGGTTTTACAGCCGTGTGGACGGAGCCGACTACAAGGAGCCCGAGGACGGACTGGACGTGGTTACGACTATCGACGTCGATGTACAGGATGTGGCAGACAAGGCATTGCGCCGTCAGTTGCAGGACGAGGCGGCGATTTGGGGGACGAGCATCGTCATGGAGTGCGCGACGGGCGACATACTCGCCATGGTAAATCTCGGACGCAACTCGAAGGGCGAGTTCGTCGAGAAGCGCAACTACGCACTCGGAGCGCGGCTCGAACCGGGTTCTACATTCAAACTCGCCGCCTCGCTCGCCCTTATCGAGGACAAGGGCTTCACGCTCGACCGCATCTACGACTCCGGGCACGGCAAACCGGTATATATCGGCAAAACCAAAGTCCGCGTACAGGATTCGCACGACATCGGCGGCAACATCGATATGCTGACTGCTTTCGCACAGTCGGCGAACGTATGGTTCACGAAGGCGGTATACGAAACCTACGAGAACGAACCGCAGCGTTATGTCGATTTTCTGCGTTCGCTCCACCTCGACCGCACGGTCGGGCTCGAAGCGTTGGGCGAATTGACACCTCAACTCTACGACCCCGTAAAAGACAAGTACAAAGGGTGGTATCCGCACACGACACTCGTCAATATGGGCTACGGCTACGGAATATATCTCTCGCCAATCCACACCCTGACGCTCTACAATGCCGTCGCCAACGGAGGCCGCATGGTCGCGCCGCGTCTGGTTTCACGCATCATGGACGGCGACCGCATCGTCGAGGAATTTCCTGTCAAAACCCTCATCGAGAACATTTGCAGCCGCAGCACACTCTCCACCGTCCGCCATTGTCTCGAAGAGGTCGCGCTGACAGGTACGGCAGCGGCATATTTCGGCGAAAAGAAATCGACATTCCGCGTCGGGGCGAAAACGGGTACGGCAAAGGTTGCGACCGGAGGAATAAAATTCTCCGACGGCTATTTCCTCGGCTCGATGGTAACCTATCTCCCTGCCGACGAACCGCGCTATACCGTCATGACGGCTATATTCAAGCGGCGGGGCGGCGGACGCACCGTCTACGGAGCCGGGCTGGCGGGACCTGTCCAGAAGCGCATCGCCACGTTCCTCTACAACCGCGATACCGACTGGGAGGGCGAAGTCGCGGAGAGCGACGGCGAACACTATCCGACGCACATCAAGGGCGGCAACATAGCGAAGATACGCAAAGTGGCATCGCGATTCTCGCCGAATACGACATACGACGACCGCACGGGCTGGGGACGCACGAATGTCGAACAGAACTCGACGGTCGCCATAACGACGCTCGACGACAGCCGCGGCACGATGCCCGACGTCATCGGCATGGGGCTTTCGGACGCGATATTCATGCTCGAAAACCGCGGATTGAAGGTCTCGTTCACGGGCAGCGGCAAGGTCATCGGACAGAGCATCTCCGCCGGCACGGAAATAAAGCGCGGCTATCACGTAACGCTGAAACTGAAATGAAAAAAGATAAAATAATGAATATAGGCAGGCGAGGCGGCATAAGCGAACCCGTATATTGCCCGTAATACTTATTTTACTTATATTGCTTATTATAACTATTTACAGAAATGACTACTCTCTCGACTCTGCTGCAAGGCATCGAATACCGCAGGGCGGTCGGTTCGACCGATGTCGAAATCGGCTCGCTCACCTATGATTCGCGAACGGCGACCGCCGGCAGTTGCTTTTTCGCCACGGTCGGCACGCAAAGCGACGGGCACGACTACATCGCCGCCGCCGTCGGTGCGGGGGCATCGGCTGTCGTGTGCGAACGGCTGCCCGAAGGCAATCCGCCCGAAGGCTGCACCTTCATCGTCGTGGACGACTCCTCGACAGCGATGGCGACCGCAGCCGCCAACTTCTACGGCAATCCGAGCCGGCGCATGAAGGTCGTCGGCGTAACAGGCACCAACGGCAAAACGACCGTTGCAACGCTGCTCTACGACCTTTTCCGCGCATTGGGGCACAAGGCGGGACTCATCTCGACCGTCGTCTACAAAATCGACGAACGCGAAATCGCCTCGACCCACACCACTCCCGACACGATACGTCTCAACGCCATGATGCGCGAGATGGTCGATTGCGGCTGCGAATACTGCTTCATGGAGTGCTCGTCGCACGCCATAGTCCAGCGGCGCATCCACGGCATCGAGTTCGCGGGCGCGCTTTTCACCAACCTCACCCACGACCACCTCGACTACCACAAGACCTTCGCCGAGTACGTCCGCGCCAAAAAACTCTTCTTCGACGAACTGCCGAAAGAGGCTTTCGCATTAGTCAATATCGACGACCGCAACGGCAGCGTGATGTTGCAGAACACCCGCGCGAAAAAATATACCCTCTCGCTGCGTTCGATGGCGGATTTCCGCTGCAAAATCATCGAAATGCTTTTCGACGGCATGAATCTCCGCATCGACGACCGCGACGTGTGGGTCCGCTTTATCGGTCGCTTCAACGCCTACAACCTGCTGACGGTCTATGGCGCAGCAATGCTGTTGGGAGCAGACCGCGAACGGACGATGCTCGCAATCAGCAATCTGCATCCGGTCTGCGGACGATTCGAATTCATCGCGGCGAAAGACGGCACCACGGCGATAGTCGATTACGCCCATACGCCCGACGCTTTGGAGAATGCGATTCGGACGGTGAACGAAATCCGCACGAAAGGGCGGAAACTGACGGTCGTATGCGGATGCGGCGGCGACCGCGACAAGACCAAGCGTCCCGAAATGGCTGCGATAGCGGTCAAGTACGCCGATTTGGCTGTCTTCACCTCCGACAATCCGCGAACCGAAGACCCCGAAGCGATTCTCGACGACATGATTGCGGGAATCGAAGCGGGCAGCCGCTACCTGAAAATAACCGACCGCGCCGAAGCGATAAAAACGGCAGTGATGCTCTCGAATGCGGGCGACATCATCCTTGTCGCCGGCAAGGGACACGAGGACTACCAAATCATCGGCACCGAAAAACATCATTTCAACGACCGCGAATGCGTCGCCGCCCTGTTCGCCGAGTTCAACAGATAACCGGCACTCCGCTGCGCTTATGATTACCCGAAAACCATATTGCCTATAACACTTATATTACTTATTGCACAAAGAATATGTTCTACCACCTTTTCAAATACCTCGACACGGTTTGCGACATTCCGGGCAGCGGAATGTTCCAGTATCTTTCGTTCCGTGCGGCGATTGCCAATATCCTCGCGCTGCTCATCATCGTCATCTTCGGCAAACGCATCATCGGTGCGCTGCGCCGCCACCAAATAGGCGAAACCGTCCGCGACCTCGGCTTGCAGGGACAACTCGAAAAGAGAGGCACTCCGACGATGGGCGGCGTGCTGATTCTGCTCGCCATAACGGTTCCGATGCTTTTGTTCGGCAAACTCGACAACGTCTACGTGCAGTTGCTGATAGTATCGACGCTGTGGTGCGGCGCAATCGGATTTCTCGACGACTACATCAAGGTATTCCGCCACAACAAGGATGGACTTAACGGACGCTTCAAAATCGTCGGGCAGGTCGGACTGGGCATCATCGTCGGTTCGGTCATGTGCTTCTCCGAAAATATCGTCATCCGCGAACACACCGCCGCTCCCGTGCAGCAGCAGACCGTCGATGCCGCGACCGGCGAACAGGTGCTGACGACCGTACAGCAGATACGCCTCGACGACCGCAGCGAAAAGACGACCAAGACGACGATTCCGTTCGTCAAGGACAACGAATTCGATTACAGTTGGGTTGTCGGCGGCAACGAACTGCTCGCATGGATACTCTACGTCGTCATAGCGATATTCATCGTAACGGCGGTATCCAACTGATCGAACCTCACCGACGGACTCGACGGGCTGCTTACGAGCGTATCTGCTCCGATAGTGGCGGTGCTCGGCGTTCTCGCCTACCTGTCGGGACATATCATCTATGCCGACTACCTCAACATCATGTACATTCCCGACAGCGGCGAACTCGTCGTCTTCGCAGCCGCCATGGTCGGCGCGCTCATCGGCTTCATGTGGTACAACTCTTTTCCGGCGCAGATATTCATGGGCGACACCGGTTCGCTCGCTATCGGCGGCATCATCGCCGTATTCGCGCTCTGCATCCGCAAGGAGTTGCTGCTGCCGATAATGTGCGGCGTATTCCTCGCCGAATCGGTATCGGTCATGGCGCAGGTCGGCTATTTCAAATACACCAAACGCAAGTACGGAGAGGGTCGGCGCATACTGCTGATGGCTCCGCTCCACCACCACTACCAGAAGAAGGGGCTTTTCGAGACCAAAATCGTAACTCGTTTCACGATAGTCTCGCTGCTCCTCGCCGCCATAAGCCTGATAACACTGAAAATAAGATAACGGAATGTAATCACGGAAATAGGTAATATAGGCGGTATAAGTAATATATGTTTCCTCCTATAACACCTATATTAACTATAATACCTGTTTAAGACATGAAACACCAGCGCATAACAGTTCTCGGCGGAGGCATCAGCGGCTACGGCTCGGCTATCCTCGCCAAAAAAGAGGGTTTGGAGATATTTCTCTCCGATGCCGGCAAAATCCCGCCGCTCTACCGCTCGCGGCTCGACGAATGGAACGTCGAATACGAGGAGGGCGGGCACTCCGTCGAACGCATTCTCTCGTCCACGGAGGTCGTCAAGTCCCCGGGCATTCCCGAGTCGGCTCCGATTGTCCGTGCAGTGCGCGAAGCCGGCATACCCGTAATCTCCGAAATGGAGTTCGCCAGCCGCTACATGGGTGCCGCCCGCACGATATGCATCACCGGCTCGAACGGCAAGACCACCACTACCTCGCTCATCTACAAAATCATGCGCGATGCCGGAGCGAACGTCGCTCTGGGCGGCAACATCGGCGAATCGTTCGCCTACTCGGTCGCCACCGGCGAGTTCGACTGGTACGTATTGGAGTTGAGTTCGTTCCAACTCGACGGCATGTACCGCTTCCGGGCAGACATCGCCGTTCTGATGAACATCACGCCCGACCATCTCGACCGCTACGACCACTGTTTCCAGAACTACGTCGATTCCAAAATGCGCATCACGCAGAACCAGACCTCGCGCGACTGGTTCGTCTACTCGGCAGACGATGCGACCATCCGCGCCGAACTCGAAAAACGTACGCTCCGTTCGCGCGAACTGCCGTTCATGGCGAAATCGGCTGCGGCGAGCGGCGACGGCGACGCCTACCTCGAACCGGACGGCACGTTCATTGCCGAAGCCGCGGGACGAAGGGTCGAAATCGACACCGCGAAGATGCGAATCAAGGGACTGCACAATGCCTACGATGCCATGGCAGCCGCACTCGCCACACTCGCGGCAGGCGTCGAGCCCGAAAGCATCCGCCGGTCGGTTTACGATTTTTCGCCCGTCGAGCACCGTCTCGAACCCGCAGGCGAAGCCGACGGCGTACTCTACATCAACGACTCCAAGGCGACCAACGTCGATTCGGTATGGTACGCGCTCGAAAGCATGACCCGACCCGTGGTATGGATTGCGGGCGGCACCGACAAAGGCAACGACTATGCGCCGCTCAAAGATTTCGCGCGCGCCAAGGTGCATACGCTCGTATGCATGGGGCTCGACAACGCCAAACTCGTGCGCGAATTCGGAGGAGTCATCCCGCAGATAATCTCCACATCGTCGCTCGACGAAGCGATGCAGGCAGCCGTCGGAGCGGCACACGCAGGCGATGCCGTGCTGCTGTCGCCGGCATGCGCAAGTTTCGACCTGTTCAAGAACTACGAAAACCGCGGCGAACTCTTCAAGGCGTGGGTGCGCGAACATCTGCCCGTAAAAAAATAGTACCTTTATGGCTGAACAAGTCGGAAAGAAAGGCCGCGTACCGTCGATTCTCTCGAAGGCGAAACTGCTGCCCGGCGACCGGGTGCTGTGGGTCATCATCTCCATTCTGCTCGTCGTCTCGCTGCTTGTCGTCTACTCGTCGGTAGCCAAGATGGGTTACAGCCCCATCATGCCCGGCACGACGGCATCCCACCTGCGCGGACACTTCATCGCGATGTTCCTGTCGGTCGCCACGCTGCTGGTCGTCTACCGCATCGACAGCAAATTCTACCGACGCGCCGCCACGCTCGCCTATGTCGTCAGCCTCGCGCTGACCATCGCCGCATACCTCCCGGGCATCGGACAGGTTACCAACGGCGCAGCACGTTTCATAAACGTCGGCGGCTTCGGATTCCAGCCCTCCGAACTGCTCAAAGTCGCGACCATACTCTTTCTATCCCAACAACTTTCGGCACGTCAGCGCGAAATCCGGACGCTGCGCATCATGCCGTCGTTCAATCCGTTCAAGTGGGCTTTGCCCGAACAGAAGAAGATTTGGAAGACGGGCACCATACCGATAGTCGTTCCGGTCGTCTTCGCATGCGCGGTAATCGTCAAGGCACACACTTCGTCCGCGCTGCTCGTATTCATAATCTCGTTGGTAATGATGTATATCGGGCGCATAAAAATCCGCGAACTGCTCAAAATCATCTGTGCGCTCGCAATCGCCGCGACCTTTTTCGTCGCCCTCAACCTCGGGCGCAGCGAAACGGCGAGCGGTCGTGTCGGCACTTGGATAGAACTGTGGACGACCGACCGCACGAAGGTTAAGGTCGGCGACCTCACCGACACCGACCGTTCGATGATAGCGATACACGACGGCGGCATCGTCGGCGTAGGAGCGGGGCGCAGCGTGATGCGGGCGAGAATAACGCATCCCGAAAGCGACTATATCTTCGCATTCTTCGTCGAGGAGTACGGCATCATTCTCGCATTCTTCCTCGTGCTGCTCTACCTGTGGATTTTCTACCGCGCCATCCGCATTTTCGAGAACTGCGACTGGATTTTCGCGGGGCTGCTCGAACTCGGGCTTGCACTGCTCATAACGATACAGGCTTTGCTGCACATCATGGTAACCATCAACTTCATCCCCGAAACGGGACAGAACCTGCCGTTCATCTCGCACGGAGGCTCGTCGATGATATGCACCGCTATCGCTTTCGGAATAATACTCAGCGTCAGCCGACAAATCGAGGAGGGAACGCTCGTTCCTGCCCGCAACGAATCCGCAATGGAAACGAAAAGATAAACGAAAACAATGGATTCCATCCGTCTCGACAAATATCTGTGGGCGGTGCGCGTGTTCAAGACCCGCAGCGACGCCGCCGAAGCGATACGCAACAACCGTGTGAGCGTCAATGGTTCATACGCCAAACCGTCGCGCGAAGTGAAGGCGGGCGACGAAATCTCGGTTCGACGCACGATGATAACCTGCCGTTACCGCGTCATCGAACCTGTATCCAACCGTCAGCCGGCGAAGAACGTGGCACAATACTGCGCCGATATCACTCCGCAGAGCGAACTCGACAAACTGAACGTTCCGCACGAAACAATCTTCGTGTTCCGCGAGCGCGGCACGGGACGTCCGACGAAAAAGGAACGCCGCGACATCGACTCGATGATGGAGGGCATCTCCTTCGATGCGGACGACCTTTTCGACGACGAGGAGGAGTAGGCGGAGCAGGTAAAATGGGCAAAATAAGTAATATAGGTATTATAAGCAACAACCTATAATACCTATATTACTTATTTTGCCTATTCTGCCTGCAAGCCCTCTCCCGACGTCTACTTCCCATTGAACGCATTCATCGTCCGCTCCGCGCCGACGGCGACGAACGAGAGAATCGCCTCGCCGAAGACCTTCAACCGCTCCGGCAGTTTTTCGCGCTCCCCGTCAGTCCACTCGCCGAGAACGTAATCGACCTGATGTCCGCGGGCGAAATCGCCTCCGACACCGAAACGCATGCGCGCGTAATCTTCGCTTCCGAGCAGTTCGGCAATGTTCTTCAAGCCGTTATGCCCGCCAGCACTGCCTTTCGGACGCATTCTCAATTCGCCGAACGGCAATGCGATGTCGTCCACGACGACGAGCAGATTGCTGCGGTCGATTTTCAGCGCATCGAGCCAGTAGCGCACCGCCTTGCCCGAAAGATTCATGTATGTAGCGGGTTTCAGCAGCGTTACGCTCCGACCCCGCCAGCGCAGTTCGGCAGTAGAGCCGTAACGCCCCGACATAAAAGAAATGTCGGATGCCTCAGCCAAGGCATCCAACACTTTGAAACCTATGTTGTGTCTGGTTTCGGCGTATTCCGCACCGATATTGCCCAGACCGACAACCAGATATTTCATTTCGCCCTATCGTTTGGAGCATTAAGCGTTAGCCGCATCCGCACCGCGCGAAGCACGTGTTACGCGGACTGCGCAAACCGCCTGCGTCGCAGGGGAAACGAACTGCAAGTTCTCGAATTTGAGGTCGCCGACGAAGATGGTCTGACCGACGTTGAGCGGAGTAACATCCACTACCAACTCGTCAGGCAGATTCTCGACGAGCGCGCTGACAACGAGTTTGCGAGCCGACAAAGCGAGTTTGCCGCCGACTTTCACGCCCTCGGCAGTACCGGTAAGACGTACCGGAACGGCTATCGAAACCGGCTTGCCCTCCTGCACGCGATAGAAATCGATGTGCAGAATCTGCTCGCGTACAGGGTGATACTGCACGTCGCGCAAAACGGCTTTTTCGATTTTTCCGTCGATGTCGAGTTCGACGATGTAGGAGTTCGGGGTGTAGATAAGCGGTTTAACGGCTTTCGCGTCGATAGAAAAAGCGACGTTCTCGCCACCGCCGTAGATTACGCAAGGAATCAGTCCTTCGCGACGAACAGCCTTGGCAGCCTTCTTGCCGTAGTCGGCACGTGCCGCAGCCTTCAATTGAATGGTTTTCATAGTGTTTTGTTTTTTAATATGTTACCTTGGGCGGCACTCAGCGCATATCCGAAATATGCACCCCATAACCGCTTGCATTCGGGCGCAAATATAACCAATCCTCATCGCAAAAGCAAATTTTTGAGCAAAAAGTAGTTATAAGTGCGGGATATTCTGAGAGTACTGGGAGTACTGGGAGCACTGGGAGCACTGAGATAGCAGGATACTTATATTACCTATTCTACCTATAATACCTATTTCCCAGTCCTCCCAGTCCTCCCAGCCCCCGTCCGGTGCTCCCGATGCTCATCCGCCGAGCCTACTCTCTCCGTCTCGCCCATTGGGTCAGCCGACCCTCCTGCGACATGAACAGACGCTGCGATTTGAGCAGGTTGCGCGATTGCAGCACCATCGTTTTGGTCTCGGAAAGAATATTCAGATAGAGCATTCCCGCCTTCGAGTTGGATTCGCCCGACGTTATTCGGGCGAGTTCGGCCTTCGTGGCTTCGGCTATGCGGTCGAAAATCTCGTCCCGCATGTCGAGCACGCTGTCGATGTCATCGAACTCGGAATTCGCTATCATGTAAATTATGCGCGAATAGATTATGTCCACATCGCCGTTTATCGACATCAAATCCTCGGTCTGCACACGGCTCAATCCCTCGTGGTTGTTGTCGATATGTTCGAACGCGGGTTTTGTGATGAAGACCAGAGCCTTCGTCATTTCGTTCAGATAATCAGCCATCTGAACATAATACAGCGACAGATTGAGGTCGGTTCCGTAGGTTCCTTTCAGCGTCGCCGCAACCGAATATTTCAGGCGGTTGTTGTACTCGTACATCTGTTCCGCCTCCTGCATCGCCTCTTTCAGCGACTTGCGGTCCTCCTTCATCAGCGCGACGAGAGTACGGTTGTAGATGCGCGTCGAATTCTTGATTGTCGCCCCCACGTTTTCAACGACGCTCTCGGCAAGATGCTCGCGCGTCGGCAGTTCGGGTTTGTCTTCGGTTTTCGCTTTCGGTTTTCGGAAATTGCTGTGCACGAGCATATAGAGGCACAATACGGTGATTATGCCGAACACTATCATCCCGCCCCACATCAACAGCAGTCCGATAGCCAGCGCGATAAGGAACCCGCCTATCGCCGTAACGAACCATCCCGTAATCACCGTCATTACGCCCGTAATTCGGTAGACCGCGCTCTCGCGGCCCCATGCACGGTCGGCAAGCGACGTTCCCATGGCGACCATGAAACAAACGTATGTCGTCGAAAGCGGCAGTTTGAGCGATGTCGCGAGCGCGATAAGCAGCGATGCCGTCGTCAGATTCACCGTGGCGCGTATCATGTCGTAAGGTGCGCCCGTGTGTTCGATATCGGCCCACTCGAACCGCGATGAAACGAATTTTTTCACCCGCAGCGAGGATTTTCTGTCGAAAAAGTTCACGATGTTCAGCGTCGCACGCACGACCGTTCTCGAAAAGAGCGACGACGAATAGTGCTCCTGCTCATCGTCATTCTGCGCCGAAAGCGAAATTTCGGTTTCGGTAACGTGCATAGCCTTGCGCGACGTCCACAGCGTCAGCACCATGATTACTCCTGCCGACAGCACGAACAGCATGTTCGCCGGTGCGGGTTCGTTGAGCGCGTCCATCGTCATCTCGACGCTTCCGGCACTGCGGGCTATCGAATAGGAGTCGAATGCCGCTACTGGCACGCCGATGAAGTTCACGAGGTCGTTGCCCGCGAATGCGAGTGCGAGCGAGAACGTACCGGCAAGAATCGTGATACGCAGAATATTGATGCGGAAAAGTTGCAGGAAGAAGAGTATCAGCGAACATCCAGCCCAGCAAATCAGCAGCGCAGCCCACAGCCGCTCGTCCACCCATCCGATGAACGCGCTGCCGGCGAGGGCGTTTTTCAACCCCTTGAACAGGGCGAAATAGACTATCGTCGTGAGCGAGGCTCCGCACCACACCGCACCCACGCTCCTCAACATCTGTATGTATCGGAACGAGAATATCAGTCGCGAAACATACATCACTATCGTTCCGCACGTGAATGCGATAATTACCGAGAGCAGAATCGCCGAGATGATGCCCATAGCCCGCGAGGTGTTTATATAGTTGCCGAGCATGTCGAGCGACACGGCGTCGTCCGTCGCTATCTTGAATATCGCGACTGCCACGGCAGACCCGAGCAGACAGAATATCAGCGATACCGTGGTCGAAGTCGGCAGACCGAGCGAGTTGTAGAGGTCTATCAGGATGACGTTGGCGAACATCACGCCGACATAGAGCATCATTATCTCCTCGAATGTGAATCGCGCCGGGTCGAACATTCCGTTGCGTGCGACCTCCATCATTCCGCTCGACGTTATCGCGCCTATGATTATGCCGACCGAGGCGACCGTAAGAATCACGCGCAGCGAAGCCGCCTTGCTGCCTATCGCCGAATTAAGAAAGTTCACCGCGTCGTTGGTTACTCCGACGTACAGTCCCGAAACAGCAAGAATCGCAAGAACGGCAATCAGTATTGTGTAGATTTCGTCCATGGTATGGTATTATTTTCCTTTGTACGGCGCAAATATAAATGCAAATTCCCCGTCGGCATCGGCAGGACGGGGAATTTAACCTAAACTTAACATTGGGCGGGAGGTCCGGGAAGCGACATGTTCAACAGGCTGAACAGGCGACATAAAACAGAACTCATGCCGATGCTTCCCTGTCTTACCTGTCCTCGCCTCCCCAATCTCTGTACGGATGCTTGGCGAGGAAGGAGTTGTAGTAGAACCGCACCCCCGTAACCTCTTTCAGAATCCAGCCGGGCAGCGGCGGGCGTTCGTCCTTCGACCGCAGTTCGACCTCGGCGACGACCAATCCGGCATTGTCGCCCGTGAATTCGTCCACCTCGTAGACGTACCCGCCGAAACGCACCAAATGACGCACCTTTTCGACCACCCCGCTGCAACGCGCGAGCAGCCGTTCGGCACAACGCACCGGAATCGGACGCTCCCACTCGAAGCGGCTCAATCCTCCGTCGCGGCTCTTGCCTTTGAGCGTCAGGAACGCATCGTCGCCATAGATTCTGACACGCGCCGTAACTTTCCGCGAACACAGGTAACCCTGTGCGATTGCGGTCGAGCGGAATGCTTCGTCCCTGAACCGTTCGTCCCGCACCAAAAATTTTCTTTCGATTTCCTGCATGATGTCCGACTATCGCGAAGCCGCCTGTTTCGAATCGTCGGCGATGACGCCCTTGGCATCCAACGCCCATTTGCCCTGTACGCGCAGCACCTGCTCCACAATGTCGCGCACCGCACCTCTGCCGCCGTCGTACTCCGATACGTACACAGCCGTTTCGAGCACCTCGGGACAGGCATCGGCGGGAGCGACCGGAATGCCGACCTCGCGCATGCACTCCAAATCGGGAATGTCGTCGCCCATGTAAATCGTCTTCGACAAATCGACGCCCGCCCGTTCGGCGAAATCGTGTATCGCCGCTATCTTGTCCATGCAGCCGAGATACGCGTACTCGACACCGAGACGCTGCATGCGCGATTCGAGCATCCGCCCGAAGCCGCCCGAGATGATGCAGATTTTGTAGCCGTGCTTCACCGCATATGCGACAGCATACCCGTCCTTGGCGTAATACTTGCGGATGAAATCGCCGTCGGCGAGCGGAATTATGCCGCCGTCGGTAAGTACGCCGTCCACGTCGAAAACCAAAGCCTCGACCCCGGAGATTATCTCCTTGAAATTTTTCTTTGCCATATATATTCGCTGATTTTATCGTAAATCTCCCTCAACTCTCCGCTGCCGGTCAGCATCGCACGATGCCGTTCGAGCGTCGCGCGGTCGCCCCTCACGGCAGGACCCGTCTGCACCGACGACGGGTCGCACGACGCAGCGGCTTTGGCGGCGGTTTCGGCGATTATCGCTTCGAGTACGCCGAAATCGAGTCCCGCCCCGCGCACGACATCCGACGCGCAGGCGAACATCGCGTTGGCGAAGTTGTTGGCGAACACTCCCGCCAGATGAATCCGCGCACGCAGTGCCGCATCGGCTTCGGCCACTCTGTCCGAAAGCCTTTCAGCCAGCGAACGCACCCCGGCGAGCGTCTCGGCGTCCGACGCCTCTATAAACAGCGGAATATTGCGCCAATCGACCTCGCGACCCGCAGTGAATGTCATGAACGGATAGAGCACCGCCCGCCGTTCGGCAGGTATGACATCCTGTCCGACGCAGCCAGCCGTATGTACCACTGTCGTCCCGCCGTCCGCATGCAGCGAAGCGGCCACTTCGGCTATCGCGCAGTCGCTCACCGCGATAATCACCATATCGGTCGGCTGCAACTCCGCCGGCGAGCCGCACCACTGCGCTCCGGCGATGCGGGCGACCTCGCGCCCTCTCGTTTCGTTGCGCGCACAAACCTGCACGACCTCGATTCCGGCACGAAACATCGCCCGGGACAGCGATTCGGCAACATTGCCGCTGCCTGCCAAAGTTACCCTCATATCTTTCATCGGTTAAAGCCTTTAAGGTCGTTAAGGACCTTATTTTTCTCCTGTTCCCCCAGCCGTATCGCCCATCCTCTGCCTCCGACGCGGGCGAAGCACCAGCGTTCATCGCCGCCCTCGCGCACTCCCAGCCGGGCGCACAACGCGGCATTGGTCATCGGAAAATCGCGGCGGACAATCTCTATTCTTTTGCCGTGCAATCGCTTGCGCAGCGTCTTTTCGTCGAATCGCAACGCCTCCCCTATCACGAACGTGCGACCCAATACGCCTTCGGGCATCTTCGCCGACAATGCGACCGAATTATCGTTCCACACGTCGGCTTTGCCCGCGAATGCAGCGGCGACGAGCCGCGAGTGCTGCAACGCCGCATCGGGCAGCGTCAGATAACGGTACTCCTCGACATTTTTCGGTTCGGCGCACCACTCGGACGGCGACGGATAACCGGTCGCGAACTCGCCCATGCCGAGCGCGACAGCCGCTATCGTCGGTTGCGAACCGTCGGCGTATACGTTCACCTCCTTGCACTCGCCGCGCATCGACACAGTCTCGACGCGGCAGCCGCCGAAAATGCGAAACGCCTCGGCGACATCGAACAGCGGCGAACACTTGACGCACAACCTGTCGGCAACCTCCGCAATACGCCCCCTCAGCGACGCCACATCGGGCGAACAATCTTCGAGCCGCACCATTTTTTCGCCGTTCGCACCCCGCCGGTCGGGGTCGGCATAGCACCAGTCGAACCGCTCGCGGCAGTCGCGAAGAAAATCTTCGGACGGGGCATTCACCACCTCGATATTCGTCGCTCCGAGCCGGGCGAAATTCTCGCGGGCGACCGCAGCCAGCACGCAGTCGCGCTCGACGGCGACCACACGCCCGAAACGGCGCGACAGAGCGAAAGCATCCACACCCAGCCCGCATGTCAAATCGAGTGCCGAGCCGCCCGAGAGTGCTTTGCGTCCGGCGCACTCCTCGCTCGACGACTGTTCATAGGCGAGCGGCGGCAGAATTGCCCGCACGGCATAATACGACGGCAGTTTGGCGGCGGCCCGCTGCAACCGCTTGACCTGCGTCGCCACGGCGGCAGCCTCAGGCACGCGTCTGTCGAGCGCAATCCGGACAGGGTCGCGGTCGATATTGTCGTCGATTGCACGCCGCACGTCGTCGCGGCGCAGTATGTCGAACTCCCCGGCAGTGAACATAGTGCAAAGATAGCACAAGCCGAGAGCAGAAGCAAATAAATTTGATTATGTTATTTCCTGCGGAAACCCCATGCCGCGACCGTCGCTGCGACGAACAGGACGTATGTCGCAGCGACCGCACCGTCCGGCATTCCGTAATCGAAACACCCCCAAGACAGTTCGGCTGCACGGGCGACCGCTTCGTTCTGC
>CAYRSF010000022.1:0-6585 GCA_964427035.1 uncultured Alistipes sp. | reverse complement strand
TGGTGGGGGCAGCGCATTCCGGCATACTATCTGCCCAAAGGCGGGTTCGTGGTTGCCGAAACAGCGGAAAAGGCTCTCGAAAAGGCCCGCGCCAAGACGGGGGATGCTTCGCTGCGACTCTCCGATTTGCGGCAGGACGAGGATGTGCTCGACACGTGGTTCTCGTCGTGGCTGTGGCCTATCTCCGTGTTCGACGGCATTCGCAATCCGGACAACGAGGAGATAAAATACTATTATCCGACCAACGATTTGGTTACGGGTCCGGACATCATCTTCTTCTGGGTCGCGCGAATGATTATGGCGGGATACGAATTCCGCGGCGAAAAACCGTTCGGAAACGTATACTTTACGGGTATCGTCCGCGACAAAATCGGTCGCAAGATGTCGAAGCAGTTGGGCAACTCGCCCGACCCGCTCGACCTTATCGCCGAGTACGGTGCCGACGGTGTGCGTGTCGCCATGATGCTCTGTTCGAGCGCGGGCAACGACCTGATGTTCGACAATGCGCTGTGCGAGCAGGGGCGCAATTTCGGCAACAAGATATGGAACGCCTACCGGCTGATAAACGGCTGGACCGTCGATGAGTCGCTTGCGCAGAGCGACAACGGCCGGCTGGCGGTCGAGTGGTTCGAGAACCGAATGAACGCCGCACTGACCGAGATAGACGAGGATTTCCGCAACTACCGCATTTCGGAGGCGTTGATGGTCGCCTACAAACTGTTCTGGGACGATTTCAGCGGCTGGTATCTCGAAATCGTGAAGCCGGCTTACCAAAAGCCGTCGGATGCCGCGACGATTGCCGCGACGAAACGCATTTTCGAGAAACTGATGCTCGTCCTGCACCCGTTCATGCCGTTCATTACCGAGGAGATTTGGCAGGACCTCGCCGAACGCAAAGAGGGCGAATCGATAATGGTCGCCCCGATGCCGAAAGCGGGTGAAGCCGATGAAAAACTGCTCGCCCGGTTCGCTCTGGTTCAGGACGCCGTGTCGGCTATCCGCAACATCCGCAAGCAGAAGAACATACCGCAGAAGCAGGCTGTCGAACTGAAAGTCGTCGCCGACGGGAACTATCCGTCGGAGTTCGAGCCGGTGCTCGTGAAAATCGCCAATCTGTCGGCAGTTGCGGCGGTGAGTGAAAAGAATCCGACCGATGCGGGATTCATCGTCAAGACGACGCAGTATTTCGTGCCGATGGGCGACAATATCGACCGTGAGGAGGAGATAGCGAAGTTGGAGAAGGATTTGACCTATTATGAGGGTTTCCTCGCGAGCGTGATGAAGAAACTTTCGAACGAACGTTTCGTGCAGTCCGCTCCGGCGCAGGTCGTTGCCAACGAACGCGCCAAGCAGAACGATGCCGAAGCGAAGATAGCCGCCATACGCGAACAACTCGCGGCGTTGAAATAATCCGACGATGCTGCCGATTACGATATATACCGATGGCTCTGCGCTCGGCAATCCGGGCGCAGGCGGCTACGGTGTCGTGCTCATTTGCGGAACGCTGCGCAAGGAGTTGTCGGCAGGATTTCGGATGACGACCAACAACCGCATGGAACTCACGGCGGTGTGTGTGGCATTGGAGGCGTTGAAGATAGAGGGTTCGGACGTAACTATCTATTCCGACTCGAAATACGTAGTCGATGCCGTGTCGAAAGGCTGGGTTTTCGGCTGGGAGAAGAAGCATTTTTCGGGCAAGAAGAATCCCGATTTGTGGATTCGTTTTTTGCGGGCGTACCGTCGGCATCATGTTCGGTTCGTCTGGGTCAAGGGTCATGCCGAAACTGTCGAGAACAACCGTTGCGACTGCCTCGCCGTCGCAGCCGCCAACTCCGAACGGCTTTACGAAGATACGGGTTATTCGCCCGAATAGCGCACGTATTCGCAGGATGCGGTCGTTCGAAGTCTTTTGCCGGCAATTTTAATTCTTTAATGGCGGCTTTATAGTATGCAAAGCGATTCGGCAGTATGGAATCCGTGGCACGGATGTCATAAAATCAGCGAGGGCTGCCGCCGCTGCCATGTGTATCGTCAGGATGCGATTTACCGGCGTTCCTTATCGATAATCAATTCGTCAGCGACGACCTTCGGGACGAAATGTCGCCCGTCGCGGCGATAATATCTGCGGTCGCCGTCCGCACCGATGTCTACTATTTCTATGTCGTCGATGCCGCGTCCGATTGCGAGTATCAACAACGGTTCGAGTTCGAGATTCAATGCCTCCATGACTGCCCGTTTGTCGAACGAAGCGATGCATATTCCGTTCAATCCGATTTCGACCGCCTGCAACAGCATGCTCTGCGCCGATATTCCGAGGTCGATGTCGAGGTATCTGTCCTCTTCCGCCGCCGCGCAGATGACGATGTAGGCGTTGGGTTCGCAACCCTCCTGCGGCAGATGCAGTTCGGGCAATGCCCCGCCCATCCTGACGAGAGGCGTAATCCTTGCCGCCTCGTCCGACAGTACGGGACGGAATCTCAATGCCTGCCTGTTGAGGGCTGACGGGACAAGCGAATTTACGGCGATGATGCGTCGCAACTGATCTTCGCGAACCGTGAATCCCGCGTCGTAGTCGCGATGGCTGCGATTGCGGGCGAGCAACTTGTGCAGTGTCGCCGACGGTCGCGGTCGTGTCGCCGACGGTCGCGACATGTACTCCTCCATCTTTCTTCCCAAATAGTCGTCTGCCATAATAAGAAATTGTTTTGAATTACACTAACATCGTTCCAAAGCCGTATGTTCTTGCGGGTTCCGGCCGAAGCACCCCCCCCCTCACAGAAGGGGGATTCGGGGGCGGGCTGGGTAACATCTGTATAGGCGGCTTCGCCGCGAGAACCTCAACCGTCGGATTTCCGAATACATGCCATAACTTGAATCGGTGTAAAGCCGTATATTGTCGCCCTTTAAAACGTTATTGCGAAATCTTTACCAACTGTTCGCGATAGGCGTTGAGGATTCGCGATTTCGATATGAATCCCCGATAGTGGTTGTCGCGGTCTACGACCGGCAGCATCCACGTGCGGTTTTGCTCGAAACGAGGCAGTACGCTCTGTATCTGCTCCTTTTCGAGAATCTTGTCCGGCGGCTGAATCATGTAGTTCGTAATAGGATTGCCCCATTTCTCGCGTTTGAACATATCCTCGCGCAGGTCGTCCAACTGAACGATGCCCAGCAGATGCCCGAAATTGTCGATGACCGGAAATATGTTGCGGTGAACCGACGCGATGATGTGGACGATATCGCCGAGCGTGTAGTTCTCCTTGATGCGGACGAAATCGGTCTCCATGAGTTCTTCGAGATTGAGGAATACGAATACGGACTGGTCTTTGTCGTGCGTCAGCAGTTCGCCCTTTTTGCGCAGCGATTTGGTGTAGATGGAATCGGGGTCGAGATAGTAGTCTACCGCAAAAGAGATACATGCCGTTATCATCAGCGGAATGAACAATCCGTAGCCGTTCGACAGTTCGGCGATAAGGAATATCGATGTCAGCGGCGCATTCATCACACCTGCCATTACGCCTGCCATTCCGACAAGCGTGAACGACGCGATGGACACCCCCCAGTCGAAACACAGATTGCAGAATATCGCCAGTGCCGCTCCGGTGAATGCGCCGACGAACAGCGACGGAGCGAACGTTCCGCCGACACCTCCGGCTGCATTGGTCGTCGCCATTGCCACGACCTTGAAGAACATGACTGCCGCGACGTACAGCAGCAGCACCCATTCGATATCCTTGAACCGGTAGAAAAGCGAATTTTCGAATATCGCCTGTTCGTTGCCGTGCATCAGTGCGAGAAAACCTTCGTATCCCTCGCCGTAGAGCGGAGGGAATATGAATATGAGCACGCCGAGAATTACTCCGCCGACTATCCAGCGTTTGTACTGTCCCGGGATGCTGCGTATCCGGCTGCCGACGGCGGCATTGGTCTGCGTGAAATAGTAGGACATCAGTCCGCACAGTACGCCGAGGACTATGAACAGCGGAATCTGCTTTATCCGGAAAGCGTCCGCTTCCGTCAGCGTTACGGCGATTATCGGGTCGAAACCTCGCAGTACGAGCGCAATCGTCGTGGCGGTGATCGAGGAGATAAGCAGCGGAATTACCGATGCCGAAGTGATGTCGAGCATCAGGATTTCCAAAACGAATACCACACCTGTAATCGGAGCCTTGAAGACGGCAGCCAGTGCCGCACCCGCGCCGCAGCAGAGCAGCAGCGTGATGTTGCGATAGTTGAGCCGTGCGAGTTTCCCGACGTTCGAGCCTATTGCCGCACCCGTAAGCACGATAGGGGCCTCGGGACCGACCGAACCGCCGAATCCGATTGTCGTCGCACCGCCGACGATTGACGTCCAGCAGTTGTGCCCCGCGATTCGCGAACCGCGGCGCGACATGGCGTAGAGAACCCGCGTAACGCCCTCCGAGATGTTGTCCTTGACGATATATTTTACGAACAGTGTCGCGAGAACGATGCCGAGTGCAGGGTAGATGAAGTAGAGAAAGTGGTAGGTATCGACATCGAACCAGTTCACGAGGCAACTCTTTATTGCATAGAGCAGCAACTCGAAAATGTATGTTCCTATGCCTGCCAGAGCGCCGACGAAAATGGCGAGTATGGCAAGTACCTGCCGTTCGTTCAGCCGCTTGGTCGTTCGCAGAAACCATGCGTAAATGCGTTCGCGTTTCGCTGCCTTTATGTAGTTCGAATGTTCTATCACTCCGAATGCGATTAACTTATTTAGTCTTGTATTTCGCTGCCTGTTCGGCAATCAGGTCTCTGTCCTCGAAATAGTCGATTTTCATTGCGGCGCGAACCTCGTTCAGCGTCTGTGCCGCAACCTTGCGGGCCGCTGTCGAACCCTCTTCGAGAATGCGGTAAACCTCCTCGATGTTCTGCTCCCACTCCTTGCGGCGTGCACGTACGGGTTCGAGCAGTTCGTTCAGAATCGCGTTGAGGAACTTCTTGATTTTTACGTCGCCCAGACCGCCCCTGCGATAATGCGCTTTGAGTTCGTCGAGCGAAGCGTAGTCGGGCAGATAACGCCCGAAATGCTCCGGTCGGCAGAATGCGTCGAGATAGGTGAACACGCAGTTGCCCTCGACCCTGCCCGGATCTTCGATATGGATATGGTCGGGGTCGGTATACATGCCCATGACCTTCTGTTTGACCTCCTTCTCGGTGTCGGACAGATAGATGCAGTTGCCGAGCGACTTGCTCATCTTCGCCTTGCCGTCGGTGCCGGGCAGACGCATACAGGCGGCGTTGGTCGGGAGCAGGATTTCCGGCTCCACGAGCGTTGGGCCGTAGACATGGTTGAAACGGTTGACTATTTCGCGCGTCAGCTCAATCATGGGCGCCTGATCTTCGCCGACGGGTACCACGGTGGCCTTGAACGCCGTGATGTCCGATGCCTGACTGACCGGATAGCAGAAAAAGCCGACGGGGATTGATTGCTCGAAGTTGCGCATCTTGATTTCGGTCTTAACCGTCGGGTTGCGTTGTACGCGCGACACCGTGACGAGATTCATGTAGTAGAACGCAAGTTCACAAAGTTCGGGCACTTGCGTCTGAATGAAAATCGTGGTCTTGGCCGGGTCAATGCCCACCGAAAGATAGTCGAGAGCCACTTCAATTACGTTTTGGCGCACCTTTTCGGGGTTGTCGGCATTGTCGGTCAGAGCCTGCGCATCGGCAATCATTACGAATATTTTGTCAAATTCGCCGGAGTCCTGCAGCTCCACGCGGCGGCGCAACGAGCCGACATAGTGGCCGAGGTGGAGCTTTCCGGTGGGCCTGTCGCCCGTCAGTATAATCTTTTCCATAGGTCTGATTTGTTTTCTGCCCGCAAAGTTACGAAATAATTGGTAATCGTCAAACATCGGTAACACGGGCGAACCCCCGGCGACCGGAGGTGCCGAGGGTTCGCAGTGTGAAGTCGGTGGGGATAGGGGTTACTTGTCAAGATGCTCGAAGCGGAGCGTGGCGGTGCACCGGTCGCAGACTTCGGCGGGGCCGAAGTACTGAATCGGGCCGGGATACATATAGCAGGTGTCCTTGGCCCAGATGTCACGCTTGGCGGCGAAGCGCAGGAACGGGGTACCGTTGAGGTCTACAAGAGCCTTTTGTATTACGGGCTTCATCTCGCCGTGGCGGCGCTCCATGTTCATCATCATGGTGATAGGTATGCCGCCGGCGAGCCACTGCACGCTGGGAGCCACGAGGTTGCGCACTGAACTCATGTAGCCGGTCACTCCGGAGTTGATGAGCATGGCGGCGTTATAGCCGAGCGCGTAGCAATAGTCGGCGTCGAAGTTCGACGGGTCGGCGCAGCGGCCCTCGTAGCCGAAGAAGTGGTATTGTGCGGCAAATTTGCCTCCGTAGTTTCCGCGAGCCTTCATTTCGGCGAGGCGTTTGCCCACCATTTCGCCCAGGAGTTTCTCTGTTTCGATAAGGCTGACCTGAACGTTGCCGTGCGGGTCGCGGTCGAGGCTCAACTGACGGGCCACTCCTGCGGGCAGACCCTCGTAGATTGACGAGTTGGTGGCCGAGAGATGGCTGATAATCCAGTTGCGCTGAGCTTCGTTG
>CAYRSF010000021.1:0-20937 GCA_964427035.1 uncultured Alistipes sp. | reverse complement strand
CGCAGCAACTCACTGAAAATCACCGATGGAGTGGATTTTTGTCCTCTCCGTCAGACCGATAACGGCAAATTCACAATACTGACAAAAAAGTCTTTAAGGTCTTTAAAGACACTAAAAATCTTTTCGCTATGGGAAAATTATGCCTTCTCCCCTATCGCATGCCGCAGATACGGGAAATCAGCCTCGCATTGGAACGGGGTTTTGCGGCAAGCCTCGAAAATCCGGTCGTAGACCCCGAACAGGAGTGGTAAAACATTATCGTCATGTTGAGCGCAGCGAAACATCTTTTCCCAGATTCTTCGCTTCGTTCAGAATGACGGAAAGGAACAAACTATCAAACATATAAATCAATAAACCAATGAAAAAATTATTCCTCTTTGCAACCGCGGTGATAATGTTCGCAGCCTGCTCGAAAGACGCGACCGAGAGTGTCGCGACTCTGCCCGACAACGTCTTGCACGTATCTGTCGGCGAAGACGATTCGCGAATCCAGTTGGACGAAAACTGTCATACGGTTTGGAACGAGGGCGACATGGTTTCGGTATTCAACAAAACCACAGGCAACGAGTGCTGGCGATTCGACGGCAAAACCGGAGATACGGTCGGCACACTGTCCAAGGTAAGCGGAACTGCCGGAAACCCTGTCGGCAAAATATTCGCAGTGTATCCGTATGCCGAATCCAATACCATATCCGCCGACGGAGTGATTACGACGGCGATACCTGCCGTACAGAGGTACTGCACCGGCAGTTACGGAATCGGGAGCAACGTAATGGCAGCGAGCGGAGAAAGCCGCAATCTCGCATTCAAAAACGTACTCGGATGGATCGGAATACAACTTCACGGAACGGGAACCGTGAATTCCATCGAACTCAAAGGCAACGACGGCGAGTCGCTGGCAGGAACGGCTGCTATCGGTGAAGATTTATCCGTCTCCATGACAGCCGATGCTGCAAAATCTCTGACGCTCGACTGCGGAGAGGGAATCGCGCTTTCGTCTGACCCCGTATCGTTCCTCTTTGCCGTCGTTCCGCAAACGTTCGGGAATGGAATAACGATTACCGTACATTACGCCGACGGTACCATATTCGAGAAGTCGTCCGACAAAACAATCTCCGTCGAACGAAATCATATAGTGCATATGGCGGATATCGATGCCCGCACGAATATTCCGGATAATGAAATCTGGTATACGACAACTTCCGGACATATCTCCAATCCAAATGCCAATTCTTTCGGTGCTGACATCATTTCCAACACATACGAAAACGGGAAAGGCATAATTACTTTTAGCGATAAGGTCAAATATATCGGGAATAATGCATTCCATAATCGATGGATCATTACAAGCATTACCCTCCCCGATAAAGTCGAATCGATTGGAGATGATGCATTTTCCGATTGCACAGGACTGACAAGCATCAATATTCCCGCCGACGTTGCATCGATAGGAAATGATGCATTCTATGATTGCAGCAATTTGACAAACGTTACCATTCCCGACAGCGTTACGTCGATTGGAAGTTCTGCATTCTTCGGTTGCAGCAATTTAACAAATATCGATATTCCGAACAGCGTTACGTCGGTCGGAGAGCAGGCTTTCCGATCATGCGGTCTGGTAAATGTCAATATAGGCAACAATGTTACTTCAATCGGAAATATGACATTTTCCAGTTGCACCAACCTGACAAGCATTACCATTCCTGACAGCGTTACGTCGATTGGAGATAATGCATTCTACAAATGCATCAGCCTGACAAGCATCGATATTCCGAACAGCGTTACGACGATAGGAGATATGGCTTTCTCCGGTTGCGAGAACCTGACAAGCGTTACTGTCGGCGACAATGTCGCTTCAATCGGAGATAATGCATTCTACAATTGCAAAAAAATAACAGGCGTATATATTACGGATATTGCAAATTGGTGCGAAATAAGTTTTGACGATTGGGACTCAAATCCGCTATATTGCGCACATTTATATCTGGATAAAAGATTGATAACGGATTTGGTTATTCCCGAAGGTGTTACATCGATCGGGCAGTGGGCATTCGTTCGCTGCGGCATAACAAGCGTTACCATTCCGAGCAGCGTCAGGTCGATCGGAGAGCGGGCTTTCGCCGATTGCAGCAATATTGCAAGCATTTATTGCCGACCTGCGACTCCTCCGGCATTGGATTCATATGCGTTTTATATGGTGCTCGATGCAAAAATTTATGTTCCTGTGGCGTCCGTCGATGCGTATAAATCGGCGACGAATTGGAGCAATTATGCAGACAAAATCGTCGGGTACGTTTTTAACCGATAATGTCCGCTGTTAAGGTGGAATAAGTAATATAGGTAGTATAGGCAGTAGGCAGTATCCTGTGCCGCACCTGTTCTGCCTATATTACTTATATTACCTATAAGACCTGTACTGCAACCCGCTTCGGACATCCGTACGGTTTCGCCGGTGTCTTTTTTCAATACATGGCACAAAATTTCGCCGATATTTTATTTTCACGAAAAATATTCGTACCTTTGATGTCGTATTATATAGCGACACGACGACACATGACCAACAAGGAGATTATAGATGCCCTCGAAGCGGACGTGCGCCGACTGATGAAGCAGCACTCCGATGCAACGGAGCGACTGGCGAAATTGCAGAAAGCGAACGACGAACAGGCGATGAAGATACGCTCCTTGCAGGCACAGGCCAAGCAGGACAAGGCGGAAATCGCCCGGCTGCGTTTGGGGGAAGCCATGGTCGGCGGAGGTCGCGACAAATCGGCGGCAAGAGCGCAGGTAAACCGTTTATTGCGGGAGGTAGACAAGTGCATTTCGCTGGTTTCAAACGAAATATAACGTCGCACGGCTGACGGATACGCTATGAACGACGACAAGTTGGACATAAAGTTGAAAATCGGAGGGAAATCCTATTCGATGAGAATAGACCCGAGAAAAGAGGAGATTTACCGACTGGCGGAGCGCGAAGTGAATCGCTACGTAACGAAATACGAGCAGGCGCACCTCGACGGATACGCGACAGGCGACTATTTGGCGATAGTGGCATTGCAACTTGCGGTATCGAACATCCGGCTGTCGCAAAGCCGCGAAATAGGCAGCGAGGAGTTGAAGCGGCTTGCGGAACTCGCGCAGGAGGTCGAAACGCATCTCGACAAATAGGCGCACCACGGTTTGCGACGGCAAAACGGCGCACGGCGGCTGCAAGCAGGCGGACGTACGATGCCGGACAAAGGACGAGGAGCAAGATACGTGGGGGGGGGAAAAAAAACGAGAGACGGATGCGAGAGACGGGAACGAGAGAAGAGAAGAGTAGGAAAACAGAGGTTCTTTACATATTTTGTAATACAGGAAATTACCCGCATAAATTCCTTGGCTTTGCGAAACTGAACACTTTTTATATTGGGGTAGACTCGATACGTCAAAACCAGGCCTTGTAGCCCGACGCGGTGAGTACGAAAGTACCGATGGAAGGTTGCGACGGTTTGTAAGCCCCACACATGACTTATCTTGCAGATTCGTCAAACGGAGAAGGAATTATATGCGGTTTTTTATTGCGTTTCGGAGCGGCTCGTGCAGCAGCCGCCCGAATCGCAGCACGTAACGGTACATATTTATTAACTTAATATTAAAAACAGTTTTTACTTTTAACAAATTATGGATATACTGACAATTGCAATCATTGCGGCAATCGTTTCGGCGATAACCGGATTTGCGACCTACTACGGAGTCAAACTCCGAGCAGCCGCAATTCTGAAAGAAGCCGAAAACGCCGGCGAAATGATTAAGAAGGAGAAGTTGCTCCAAGCGAAGGAGAAGTTCATACAACTCAAAAGCGAACACGACAAGCAGGTGAACGAACGCAACCAGCGTTTGGCACAGAGCGAGCAGAAAGCCAAACAGTTGGAGAACCAACTTCAAAACCAGCAGCGCGAAGCCGAGCGCAAATCGGCTGAAAACGACCGCTTGAAGGAGAAGATGGAGGGTCAGATGCAGGCACTCGAACACAAAAAGGAGGAGTTGGCACGGCTGATGTCGGAGCAAAATTCGCGGCTCGAACAGATTTCGGGCATGAGTTCGGAAGATGCGAAGAACATCCTGATAGAGAACATGAAGGCGGAAGCCAAGAGTGAAGCGGCAGCATACATCAACGAGACCGTCGAGGAGGCCAAACTGACGGCGACCAAGGAGGCGAAACGAATCATCGTCGCTTCGATTCAGAGGGTTGCGACCGAAACGGCAATCGAAAATTCGGTTACCGTGTTCAACATCGACTCCGACGAGGTCAAGGGTCGCATCATCGGTCGCGAGGGTCGCAACATCCGCGCGTTGGAGGCAGCGACGGGAATAGAAATCATCGTGGACGATACGCCGGAGGCAATCATACTCAGCGGATTCGATCCGGTACGCCGCGAAATAGCGCGCCTTGCGCTGCATCAACTCGTTACGGACGGACGAATCCACCCTGCCCGCATCGAGGAGGTCGTCGCCAAGGTGAAGAAGCAAATCGAGGACGAGATAGTCGAGGTCGGCAAGCGCACGACCATCGACCTCGGAATCCACGGGCTGCATCCGGAGTTGATACGCCTTATAGGCAAGATGAAATACCGTTCGTCGTACGGTCAGAATCTGTTGCAGCATGCCCGCGAAACCGCCAATCTCGCAGGAATCATGGCTGCCGAACTCGGGCTCAATCCGAAAGCCGCACGCCGCGCCGGACTGCTGCACGATATAGGCAAGGTGCCTGACGACGAACCGGAACTGCCGCACGCAATCATCGGCATGAAACTCGCCGAAAAGTACAAGGAGAAAGCGGATATCTGCAATGCCATCGGAGCGCACCACGACGAAATTGAGATGACATCGCTCATCGCGCCGATAATTCAGGTCTGCGACGCGATTTCTGGCGCGCGTCCGGGTGCACGCCGCGAAGTTATCGAATCGTACATCAAGCGGTTGAAAGAGATGGAAGACATCGCGCTCTCCTACCCCGGCGTCGTGAAGACATACGCCATTCAGGCAGGTCGCGAATTGCGCGTAATCGTCGGTGCGGACAAACTCTCGGATGCCGAATCGGAGAATCTTTCGCACGACATAGCCAAGAAGATTCAGGACGAAATGACCTACCCCGGTCAAGTCAAAATCACCGTCATTCGCGAAACCCGAAGCGTAAGTTACGCTAAATAAGGTCTTCGGACGGGGCAGGTCATACGACTCGCCGTTTAAAATCCTCCCTAAATCCCTCCTTTGTTAAGGAGGGACTTTTTTTACCCGGTCAGGTCAAAATCACCGTCATTCGCGAAACCCGAAGCGTAAGTTACGCCAAATAAGGTCTTTGGACGGGGCAGGTCATACGACTTGCCGTTTAAAATCCTCCCTAAATCCCTCCTTTGTTAAGGAGGGACTTTTTTACCCGGTCAGGTCAAAATCACCGTCATTCGCGAAACCCGAAGCGTAAGTTACGCCAAATAAGGTCTTCGGACGGGGCAGGTCATACGACCTTTCGCCAAAACGTATACGCCATGCTTAATCAAGCATGGCGTATACGTTTTAACTTTTCCTTATAGTCATTAAGGACTTTAAAGACTTTAAGGTCGTTAAGGCGGAAAGGGACTGCTGCATTATCAGAACGGCAGGTCGTCCACCTCGGCGGACGCGTTCGATGCACTATCGACAGCGAAATCCTGCTCGGTCGGCATCGGCGCCATGTCGGCAGCCGGAGCGGGCTGCGGCTGAACCGGTTGTTTAGGCTGTACGCGCCATGCACGTACATCGTTGTACCAGCGACCGTTGTATTCGCGGGCATCGATGTCTATCGAGACGGTATAGAGCGTGCCCTCGGTCAGACGCTTCACCTCGTCCTCCTTGTTGAAGAAATTCACGAGCGTACGGCGCGGATACTGCGACTGGGTCTGAACCTCGAACAATACATCCTGACTTGTCCACGCATTTCCGGCTTTGGAAACGCCGCTACGAGCGGGGAATATCTGTAAAACTTTTCCTTCGAATTCCATAATGCAAAATGTTAAATTTCGGGGCAAATATACAAAAAATCATGCAAAAACGTGCGCAATCCGAAATTTATGAATATATTTGCAATGAATTAATACTCAACTCTTCTTCCTGTTTCCCGGGGGGGGGTAATTTTAGAGTCGTGTTTCACCGAAAACACGCAAAAACCATTTTAACCATTTTAACTCTAAAAATAAAACCCAACATGGAAAAAAATTACAAAATTTTCTTGACAGCAATATGCTTAGCAGGGCTTTCGCTGTCATCATGTGTGAAGGATGCGGGCGTGCTCAACGTATCCCTTTCCTCGACCAAAACACTCCGCGCGACGACCGAACTGGCCTCGCGAACCACTCTCGACGGCAATTACAACGTCATTTGGAGCGAAGGCGACGAAATAGTCATATTCGGCATCTCCGATTCGGAAAATAACGATGGACGAATCTTCACGCTCTCCGAAGGTGCAGGGACGACCAACGGCGTATTCGCAGGTTCGCTCGACGGAGAGTATGCAAATTATTATGCATTCTACCCGTATTCGATGTATATCGGAATATATACATCCGGCGAATACATAATAAATCTGCCGCAGTCGGCAGTCTTCACGGAGCAGAATTTCGTCAAGGATGCGAATCCGATGATAGCCTGCGGCACTGAAAAGGACGGGCTCTCGTTCAAGAACCTTTGCGGAATCGTAGAGTTCCGAATCGCGGGTACGGGAACGATAAATACCATTCAGGTCGTAAGCGGCGACGGACAGCCTGTTTCAGGAATGTTCAATGCCAATCCGACAACGCTCGAATTATCGCCTGCGGCAGGAAATGAAAACTACACGAATATTTATGCGTCGCTCGAAAATCCTATCGAACTTTCCCAAACTCCGCGTTCGATATATGCGATACTGCCTGCCGGCACATACAGCAACCTTTCGATACGCACCATCGACGACAACGGAACGCTGACAATCCGCACGGCGAAAAACGACATAACCGTAACCCGTTCGCATATCGTTCCTGTTTCGCAGTTCACGCACACCGAAAAGACCGTGCCTTATTTGAGCATCCACTATCTCGAAGAAGAAAGCAATTTCCTTGAATCCAGAATCAGATACACAGCGAACAATGCATCGTCCGGATTCCTCTATCGCAAGATGTCATACACGGATTACGAAACCGGCGTCGCAGCAGGCAAAAGCGATTACGAGATTCTTATGGAGCGTGCCGAAACGTATAATGGTCTGTCAGGCTATCTGTCTTTCAAAACCATGTCCGACCCCGACGGCAAGTACGTGGCACTCGGCGTACCGTTCGACGCGAACGGAGATTGCGACCAAACGAATGTGAGCAAACTCGTACTCTCTGCCAAGCGCATTCCGTTTACAGACGAAATTTCGGCTTCGATTTACGGCGAACCTGAAATCGCCGAGAATTCCATCAGTCTGAATATACGGCAGACCTCCTCTTGGGCACAATACATAGTCGTGTATAACTGTTACGATAAGGAGTCTTACGACAACATGACGAATATCGACATGCAATACAGTGCCTTATTGGGACCTCGCACCAATCTTACAAGCAGTCGGGACATATGCAGTATTTCGCTCGATTATCTTTACCCGAACACGGAATACGTAATCACGTTCTCGGCAACGGACGGAATCATGTCGGGAGGAGTTACAAATATATACACACGCTACTCGAATGTCCAGACTTACGCTTTCCGTACTCCGGCGCATACTCCGTCGAATGCAACAGTAAACCTCGCACCGTCGGTCATAACCGATTGGACCGCCTCAATCGCAGCGACGGTATCGACCGGCACGACAAAGATAAAATACTGCACAGCCCTAAGCAGCGAAGAGATTAACGCCGACTATGTCGCCCTAAACGGAACCGAGATGACGGTGGACGCTTCGCAGGAGAACATCATCGAACTCGCGGGCCTTACCCAAGAGACATCCTACCGCATATATGCCGTGGCATACGACGAGAACGATTCCTACGGTGTATTATCGTCCCTTTCGTTCACGACATTGCCTTTAATTCCTGTGGCCGATGCCGAATACGACAAATTCATAGGCGACTACCTGATGACATTCTCCGGCGATTTGGCAGGCGATACGTCGCGCGACGTAACCATCGAAAAGGGTGTCGAAGGCAAGACATTCATCGTCAAGGGTCTTATCAGTCCGTCGCTCGTATCGCGATATTCGCTCGACGACACCGTTACCGCCCGTTTCGAGAACGGCGAATTCTGCCTGAACTGTCAGGCGATTGCTTCCGCCGGAACATTGACCGCCAACTACGGGGGTATCTATTTAACCCTGTACAATGGATCTCATCTGTGGTACAATCCGGCTCTTCCGTTGAGAAGCGCGTACAACAACGGCGTGGTTGCGCCGAGATGTACGGATGAAGGCAACATGGAATGGAACGGAATTGTTTTCACCGCGGGATTCAATTCCAGAACGGCTTTGGATTATTTCACCGACTTCGTGCTGACGAAGAAGACCGGAACGGAAGGTTTCGGCAAGGATGACGAAACCGATGCCGGATGGAACTAAAACGCACTTCATTCCGCTGTGTCATAGCCCGCACCTGTTCGGGTTATGACGCGGCGGGAAAGAGCACACGAAAAATGGGGAAAACAATGGACATCAGAAAATATATCGTACCGACACTGATTCCGCTTACAATCGGAATCGAACGCGGATTCGCGTTCAGCAACGAGGGTTTCGAAAAGGACGACGAAACCGATGCCGGATGGGAATAATTTCGACCTGCACTATGCAATTGTACATCCGAACTTCCGGCGGCCGCATGGAGCAGGCGGTGCAAAACCGATGAAAGTATGCGGCGATTCGCTAATTGCAGCATAAACGTAAAGCGAGCGGGAGAGAATCCCGCTCGCTTTACGTTTTATGAATCTTTTACAGATTCAGTTTCTTGCGAATGGATTTGGGAATCGCGTTGCGATTGAGCAGAATGTCGATAGTCTTGTATTCGACGAACGGACGGGAGACATACCAATAGCCGTCGTACGGAGGACGTACGCCCCACGAATTTTTCACCTTGTAATACGGGTTGCCGCAACGGTCGGTCGCCGTGCCGATAATGACCATCCCGTGGTCGTCGGTGGTCTCGTAGTTGTCGAATGCCTCCTGACGCATCTCCTGCGTAATTTTCTTTTCGGGGCAAGGGTTCTCAAAACCGTACAGTTCACGCTCCTTCTCGGCGGCAGTGAGTTTGCCCCAGCGTTCCGCCTCGGTACCGCTCAGGCTCTCGATGTCGGTTTCGGGAATGACGGCGATGCCCTTTGCACGGCTGAATCCGCGCTCCGAAACGTCCGCCCCCCAAGCAATCGAGTAGTCGTTGGCGAGCGCGTAATCGATAGTCTGCATCATCTCGTCGAGCGGCACGTTGCGGACCGTGCCCCACATCCAGTTGTCAGGCAACTCGATGATGAATTCCGAATAGAACGGATGATGGGTGAACGATGCAAGCGAAACATAGTCGGACATCCTGACCGGCAGAGATTCGGCGAACGACTTGGGAGTGTACTCCCTGCCGTTATAGGTGAACGTCTCGGGCATCGCTCCGAAATATGCATCGAGAATGCCGTTGAGTCCGTCCTGCCATGCGGTCGTCAGTTTCTTGTTCGGGCATTTGACAATCGCTTCGACATATGCTTTCAGTACGGTGTCGATTTCGTTGAAATGCGGTTTGTCGGTGCCGTAATTCAGCCCCGGGTAAACCTCCTCGGGCACGATTCCGTAACGTTCGATACCGTGGATTACGTCGTGAGCCGCTCCCCCGACCGCAAAATTGAGCGCGCCGTGCAGACGAACGTACTTGACAGCCTTTTCGAAATAGATATTGCGGACTATCCACATGTCGGACAAATCCATCTCCCCGCCGCCGGCGCGCATGATTTCGTTCTCGATGAACGAGAGCGTCGAGAAGCACCAGCAGGTGCCGCTGCGGAACTGGTCCTTGACCGAAGTGGTCTTCACGAGTTTGCCGTCCGTAAAGCCGTAACCCTTATCCTCGGGCTTCGTCTCCTGTGCCGACATCGGCAATGCAATGCCGAGCATCAGAAATGCCGTTGCAAATAATTTCTTCATTGTCGCTATTTTTTACTTGTCGTAATAATCTTCATGCACTCCTCGCAGGTCAGTTCCTCCGGCTTCCGGTTCTTCGGCAGCCGGTAGTTCTTGCCCTTGTAGGCGATGTACGCGCCGTAACGACCGTTCTTGACGAGCATCTCCTTATCCTCGTCGAAGGTTTTGAGCGGCGTATTCGCCATACGTATCTGCTGTTTCTGCGCTTCGAGCAGTTCGACGGCGCGTTCGAACGATACCGTGTACGGGTCGTCGTTCTTGGTCAGCGAAGCGAACATTTTGCCGAGACGCACGTAACCGCCGTATTTCCCGATGCCGATTACGACATCCTCGCCGTCCATTTTGCCGACCGTGCGCGGCAGCGAAAAGAGTTCGAGAGCCTCTTCGAGCGTAATCGCTTCGATGAGTTGTCCCTTCTTCAACGAAGCGTAACGCGGTTTTTCACCCTCCTTGCCCTCGATTTCGACCATCGGACCGTAACGGCCGATACGAGCCTTGACGACATTTCCGCTCTTCGGGTCGCTGCCGAGTATGCGTGCCTGCGAACTTTTGGTCGTCTGCGTCTCTATCGCCTTGTCCACGAGCGTATGGAACGGATTGTAGAACGCATCTATCATCTGATGCCACGTCAGTTCCCCCTCGGCGATGCGGTCGAACTCCTTCTCGACGCTCGCCGTGAAATTGTAGTCTATAATCGAACTGAACTGCGCTTCGAGAAAGTCGTTCACGACCATGCCGATGTCGGTAGGAGCCAGTCGGTTTTTCTCGGCACCGCAATTCTCGCTCATGGTTTTTTCGGAGATATTGCCGCCGCGCAGCGTAATCTGCATGTAATCGCGTTTCTGCGCCTGCCGGTTGGTTTTGTCCACATATCCTCGCGCGATGATGGTCGAAATCGTCGGCGCGTATGTCGAAGGACGACCGATGCCGAGTTCTTCGAGCCGTTTGACGAGCGAGGCTTCGTTGTAACGGAGCGGCGGAACGGTGAAGCGTTCGGTAGCGGTAATCGCCGTATAGTCCAGACGCTGACCGTTGGCAAGCGACGGCAGAAGCGATGTTTCGCCCTGTTCGCCGCTCTCCTCCTCCTTCGTTTCGGAGTAAAGCCGCAGAAATCCGTCGAAACGGACGGTTTCGCCCGATGCCGTGAACCTGTCGTCGCCGTCCGACATTGCAATCGTGATGACCGTGCGGTCGATGTCGGCAGCGACCATCTGCGACGCCACGGTGCGTTTCCATATCAGTTCGTAGAGCCGCTTCTCGACCGCCGTACCCTCGATGGTGCGCCGTTCGATATACGACGGGCGGATAGCCTCGTGCGCCTCCTGTGCGCCCTTGCTCTTGGTCGTATAGTTGTGCGCCGACGAATATTTTTCGCCGAACAGAGAGGTTATCTCCTCCTTGCATTTCGCTATCGCGAGAGTCGAAAGGTTCACCGAGTCGGTTCGCATGTAGGTTATAAGACCCTGTTCGTAAAGTTTCTGTGCGACGGACATGGTCTGCGATACCGACATGCCGAATTTGCGACCCGCCTCCTGTTGCAGCGTCGAAGTCGTGAACGGAGGAGCCGGATAGCGTTTGAGCGGCTTCTCCTCGGTCTTCTCGACGGTGAAAGTCGCATTCTTGCAGCGTTCGAGCATCGCCTCGGCATCCTGACGGGTTGCGAATTTCTGCGGATGTTCGGCTTTGAATACGGTTTTCGACGCATCGTCGGTCGAGTAGAACTGCGCGACTATGCGGTAGAACGAGGTGCTTTTGAACCCGATTATGTCGCGTTCGCGTTCGACGATAAGCCGCACGGCGACGCTCTGGACACGTCCTGCCGAAAGTGCCGGACGCACCTTCTTCCAAAGAATCGGCGACAACTCGAAGCCGACCAGACGGTCGAGTACGCGGCGTGCCTGCTGCGCATTGACGAGATTCATGTCCACCGTTCGCGGGGTATCGATAGCGTGAAGAATCGCGCTTTTCGTGATTTCGTGGAATACGATACGTTTGGTACGGTCTACCGGCAGCCCGAGCACCTCGGTAAGATGCCATGCGATAGCCTCTCCCTCGCGGTCTTCATCGGATGCGAGCCACACGGTTTTCACCTGTTTCGAGAGTTTGGTCAATTCGTCCACGACCTTTTTCTTGTCGGTCGGAATCTCGTATGCAGGTCGGTATCCGTCGGCGATATCGATGCCCAACTCCTTTTTGGAAAGGTCGCGGATATGCCCGAAACTCGACTTTACGATAAAGTCCTTTCCGAGGAATTTTTCGATGGTTTTCGCCTTGGCAGGCGACTCGACGATAACTAAATTTTCTTGCATTACTCTATCTTGATTCTGTTGTTTGTCAGACACGGCGAAACCTAAGCGGTATGACTTAGGTTTCGCCGGTTATTATATTCGGATATCGTTTTCGGTCATATTTCTACCGGAACAACGTGTATGTCAGTTCGACATGTATCGGAGCATTGCTCTCCTGACCCTCCATGCCCTGAATTATCGAGCGTTTGAGCGAGTATGGAGATACCGCCTCGGGACCGATGTAAATCGTTCTCGGCACATAGTCGGCGGCGTTCTCGTCGAACACGTACTTTCCGTCAGCCCCCTTTTCGAGCGTGCGGACATAGTTCATCAGACGCTGCATGTAACCCGTGATGTTCATCATGTAGCATGCACGGCTGCGGTTGAGATAACCGTTGTAGTTTATTTCGGCAGTACTGTATGTCTGTTCGTAGACATAGTCGTAGTCCACGATGTTGGTAAGCGAATTGAAATTGGTGTACATGCCCAGTCTGCCCATCGACGCATCGAGTACAGGCGTGATAAGAGCGGCATTGCCCTGCGTAACGGTCCAGTCGTAATCCGCATCCGCAAGATAGAAATAAATCAGGCACTGGTTGATGCCGACAAGCGAGTAACTCTCCTCCTCTTCGGTTATCGTGCGCAGTTCGTCGATGAAGTCGTCGGTGAAATAGAGTTCCGTGAGCGCACCCGCCATGCCCTCGACATAGCATCTGTCGAGTTTGGTGCGGTCCTCGCGCGGAATCCTGTTCCCTGACGCATCGAAAGCGTCCATCTCGATTTCGCCCACGGTTTTTCCGTTGCTGAACGGAACCGTCGCCGCGGACAGATCGTGCTCGACTCTGTTCACCGACATGTCGTCGCCGATTTCCAAATAGTCGAAACAGTAATTCATGCCGATGGTATCCTTTATCAGCGAAGGATCGTCGGGATTGCGCGTACGACCTTCGAGATACAGTCCCGAACCCGCAAGTTTGGCGTTGAACATCGCGCCTCGGTCATCCTGCGGCATCGACTCCGGGTCGGGAGCGATGTATACTCCATGGAACTTTTCGATGAACTTTTGTTCGCTTTCATAATACTCCGAACCGTCGTTCGCATAACCGTCCCAATCGCTGTCGGGCGCATTGTAATTCTCCGGAATCATCATCAGCCTTCGGACGAAGTCCCATGTCGCACCGTCAGCCGACATGTCTACCGGCGTCATGGCTATCGATGTCGTGGCGGGTCCGGTCTTCTTGCCGTCGGGGAACGTGAAGGTGAACAGCGGCTTCGACGGATCGTATACGCCGCTCATGTCGCTGTTTACGTATGCCGTCGTATCCTTCGCATCGATTACGTTGCCAAGCAGCGGCTTGATGAGTTCGTACACGTTGTATTTCACCGGAGTGAGCGTATCGCCGCAGTAATCTTCGATGGTGAGCATCAGGTGCATCGTGTCGAAAATGGGCTTGTAGCCGAAGCCCTCCGTCGCGCTGACCGAATCCATGTATACTATCGAGGATGCGAACCCTGCCCTGCGAATTCCGAACGTGTCGCTGCGCTCGATGCCGAAATATCCGTGGGTTTGGTTGGACGCGAGCAGCGAGTCGGTGCGGTAAAGCGAAGTTTCGAAGAAATTGCCGCTCGGAGCGGTTTTTTCCGTATAGCGCGATTCGCTGTCGGTGCTGTTTTCGGCATCGAACCGTATGACTTTCGCGCCTTTGAATGTAAGATGCCGCATCACCATTTTCTGGTGCTCAGGCAATATTTCGTATCCCAGCGTAGGGTCTGCCGTGGTCGAGCATCCTGTGAGTACAGATATTCCGAGAATGCCCGCAGCCGTAATCGCGGCGGCTGTCGCCTTGCGCAGATTAAAACAATTCCTCATAAAAACGGTTGTAATTTTCATAAAAACCCTTTTCTTCGGGCGACCGGTATTCGAGAACCGCCTTTCCGCTCTTTCGGGCGAGTTCCAACAAGTTCGCATCGGCATTCTCCGAACCCGCAATCACTCCGTCGATATGTGTCATAACGTAGCGATAGAGATTTTCGTATGAAGGAGTGTCGAGAATCGACAGATTTTCGTCGATTACGCCTTCGCCCCCGATTTTGTCGCGCAACGGGCAGAGCGGTTCGGTGAACGCATCGTCGTAAAGCGATACGACGATTTTCGACTTTTCGAATATGGGGTCGTCGTTGAACACCTTGCGCAGATATATCGGCGCGATTGCCGAAAACCAGCCGTGGCAATGCACGACATCGGGTGCCCAACGCAGTTTTTTGACGGTTTCGAGCACTCCGCGGGCGAAAAATACCATTCTTTCGCCGTTGTCGCCGAACTCTGCGCCCGTCGCCGCATCGGTGAACACAGCCTTGCGGGCGAAAAAGTCGTCGTTGTCGATGAAATAAATCTGTATGCGGGCAGCCGGAATCGACGCGACCTTGATTATCAGTTGGTGGTCGTTGTCGTCGATAATCAGATTCATGCCCGACAGACGGATAACCTCGTGCAACTGATTGCGACGCTCGTTTATACACCCGTATCGCGGCATGAAAGTTCTGATTTCGTTGCCGCATTCCTGCATCGCCTGCGAAAGCCGCCGGCACAAGGACGACTCTTCGCCCTCAGGAAGGTACGGCGCAATCTCCTGACAGATGTATAATATTCTACGTTTAGCCATTGTTGCGAAGGTTTTGGGTTTCTTTCTGCAAATATACTAAAAATTTCGGTATTTTAATAATTTCGTATACGAAGCGTCTGCCGGTCGTCTCCCCTACAAAATCAGCATGGCGTCTCCGTAAGAACCGAAACGGTACCCCGCCTCCGTCGCTTCCCTGTAAGCCTTCATTATCAAATCGTAACCGCCGAATGCCGCGACCATCATCAGTTGTGTCGAACATGGCAGTTGGAAATTGGACACCATGGCATCGGCAACGGTGAATTCGTATGGCGAGAAGATGAACTTGTTGGTCCAGCCGTCCTGCGCCTTAATCATGCCGTTGGTCGAAACGACGGTTTCGAGCGTGCGCATTACCGTAGTGCCTATCGAAACGATTTTGTGCCCGTTCTCCTTTGTGGCGTTGATGTGCGCAGCCGTTTCGGGAGATACGAAATACTGCTCCGAATCGACTTTGTGCTTCGACAAGTCCTCGACATCGACTGTACGGAAATTGCCGAGACCCGCATGGAGGGTAATGAAATCCCGCTCCACACCCTTAATCTCCATTCGTTTGAGCAGGTGTTTGGAGAAGTGCATGCCTGCTGTCGGAGCGACCACCGCGCCCTCTTTCGCAGCGAATATCGTCTGGTAGCGTTCGGCGTCTTCCGGTTCGACCTTCTGGCGCACCCAACGCGGCAGCGGAGTCTCTCCGAGTTTGAAAAGGGTCTCCTTGAATTCGTCGTAAGAGCCGTCGAACAGGAACCGGAGCGTTCGTCCGCGCGAAGTCGTATTGTCGATAACCTCCGCGCCGAGAATGTCGTCCTCCCCGAAATAGAGTTTGTTGCCGATTCTTATCTTCCGCGCCGGATCGACCAGCACGTCCCACAGGCGCAAATCGCGGTTGAGTTCGCGGAGCAGGAAAATTTCGATCTCCGCACCTGTTTTCTCCTTATTGCCGTACAGACGCGCGGGGAAAACCTTCGTGTCGTTGAAAACGAACATGTCGTTCTCCTCGAAATAGTCGAGAATATCCTTGAATATGCGATGCTCGATTGTGCCGTCCTTGCGGTTTACGACCATCATACGTGCTTCGTCGCGATTCTCTTCCGGATATTGTGCGATAAGTTCCGGCTTGAATTCGAATCCGTATTGAGATAATTTCATATTTTGGGTATGAATGTAATTGTTATTATTGCGCTTTTCGCCGCTTCGAAAAGCGACGCAATCTATTATTTTACGAAAATTTCACGATTTTGTTTCGCATTCAGCCAAATTTGTCAAAAATTCGTCCAAAGACATTGCATTTTCGACCCTGAAATCTCCGCTTCGCGTGCGGCGCAGCGACGTAAGATACGCCCCGCTGCCGAGTGCTTCGCCGATTTCCTGCGCCAGCGAACGGATGTAGGTTCCCCTGCTGCATTCGACGCGGATACGGATGCGCGGCAGGTCGTACTCTTCGAGCGCGATGGAATAGACGGTTATCGGAACCTTGCGCAACTCCACCTCTTCGCCGGCTCTTGCGAATTCATATGCGCGGATGCCCTCGACTTTCTTCGCAGAATAGACGGGCGGGGCTTGGAGACGTTCGCCCGTAAGAGATTGCAGTGCCGCCTCGACCTTTTCGCGCGTGATGTGTTCGACGGGATAGGTGCGGTCTACCGGATGCTCCATGTCGTAACTCGGCGTGGTCGCTCCGAGCATCAGTTCGGCGACGTACTCCTTGCGCTCTGCCTGCAATTCGTCCACACGTTTCGTCGCGCGTCCGATGCAGACGAGGAGTATGCCCGTCGCCAGAGGGTCGAGCGTGCCGGCATGTCCGACCTTGATTTTGCGAAAGCCCATGCGGTGGAGCCGGAACTTGATTTTGCGCACCACGTCGGTCGAAGTCCACGACAAAGGTTTGTCGATGACGGCGACGTAACCCTCCGGAAAGTTTATCTCTTTCAGATTGTTCATGCCCGCTATATGAAATATCCCACGGTCGCTGTCGCTCCGACTGTCGCGCAGTAAACCGCGAACCAAATCAATTTGCCCCGTTTTACGACTTCAATCATGAATCTGCATGCGAGACAGCCCGTAACGAATGCCGCGATGAATCCCGCTGCCAGCGGCACGGCATCGACTCCGCCGCCGAAATCGCCCTTGACGATGTCGAGCAGCGCATTGCCGAGAATCGGAGGCAGCACCATAAGGAACGAAAACTGGGCGATGCTCTCCTTCCTGTTGCCGAGCAGCAGCCCCGTAGCGATGGTCGAGCCCGACCGCGAAAGACCCGGCATGGCGGCACAAGCCTGCGCGATACCGATGATGAATGCGTCGCGATAAGATATGGACTCTTTCCGACGCGGTTTGGCGTAGTAGGCGAACGCGAGCAACGCCGAAGTAAGCAGCAGCATCAGACCCACGACGAGAAGCGACGAGAATGCCGCTTCGATATAGTCGATGAAGCAGAAGCCGACAATGCCTATCGGAATCATCGAGATGGCGATTTTCAGTACGTACGCCTGTTCTTCGTTGAATTTGCGCGAGAAAAGTCCGACGAGCAGCCGCCGGATTTCGCTCCACAGAACGACGACGGTGCTCAATACGGTTGCGGCATGAAGCGTAAGGCTGAAAGTCAGATTGCTGTCCGGGTCGAGTTCGGTGCCCAAAAGGAAATTGGCGAGTTGCAGATGACCGCTGCTCGATACGGGCAGGAACTCGGTCAGACCCTGAACTATGCCGAGAATGATGGCTTGTAATGTATCCATGGTTTGTCAAAAAGTCGAAAAATCGTGTAAAGGTATTGAAAATTGAACAATTCGCCAAATCTTTCGGCACAAGTCATTGCATATAACGCGGAAAACGCTATATTTGTTCCCAGTACCACCGGTTGGCAACAGGAAATCTTAAAAGCAGAGAGTATGAAAAAATCTTACATCCCGACTTTCGGCGAAGAGGTCGGCAATTCGGTGTCCCACGGCGTAATGCTGATAGCGACTTTGTTCGCGCTCCCGTTCGCGGCCGTATGGGCATATGCGCACGGAGGCACGGTCGATGCTTTCGGCGTCAGCGTGTTCGTCATGTCGCTGTTCATGATGTTCACCGCATCGACGCTCTACCACTCGATGCAGCCCGATTCCGGACACAAGGCTGTATTCCATATCCTCGACCACATATTTATATATGTCGCCATCGCCGGCAGTTACACCCCAGTCGCGCTGTCGGTCATCGGCGGCTGGCAGGGTGTCGCGATAACCGTCGTGCAGTGGACGATGGTGCTGTTCGGAATATTCTACAAATCGCTGTCGCGGCGGTCGATACCGGCTGTCAGCCTGACGATATATTTCGTCATGGGCTGGATGGTGGTCTTCTCGCTGTCGAAATTCGTCCGCAACGCTTCGTGGCAACTGCTCGCGCTTATCGTCGCCGGCGGCATACTGTATTCGATAGGAGCGGCGTTCTATGCGAAAAAGGGGTTCCGGTACCACCACCTCGTATGGCATCTTTTCATAGACCTTGCGGCGATATGCCACTTTATCGGGATAGTTTTCTACCTTTATTGATTCGCAGACAGGAAAAAATTTTTAACTTTGCATGTCGGCGTTCGTGCCGTCGTAAATTAACCTGTAACCTGAATTTCGCATATGAACAGAAAAGAGTTTCTCAAACGGCTCGGAATACTTACGGTCGGAGCGACGCTCGTCGGCGTCGATGCCGGGGCTATGGTTCCCGAACCCGATGCTGCATCCGCCGCACCTGCACCGGAACCGGACGGTACGGACAACAAAATCGACATTCCTGTCAAGACGCTGCGCGCCGATGTCGCCAAGCCGGTTTCGGTGATAATCATCGGAGCGGGCAGCCGGGGCAAAACGTACGCCCGATATTCGGGCAAGTTTCCGGATGCGATGAAGGTTGTCGGAGTGTCGGACACCAATGTTTTTCGCCGCGAATCGATGGGCAAGCAGTACGGAATTCCGAAAGAGAACCGGTTCGGCGATTTCAGCGAGGTATTCACCCGCGAAAAGTTCGCCGATGCAGTGGTTATCGCGACTCCCGATTTCCTGCATTACGAGCCCTGCATGAAGGCTCTCGCCATGGGATACGACGTGCTGCTCGAAAAGCCGGCGGCACAGACCGAAAAGGAGTGCCGCGCGATTCTGGCGCAGGCTAAAAAGTACGACCGCATCGTGGCAGTCTGCCACGTGTTGCGTTACGCCCCCTATTTCGTCGCGCTGCGGGAGGTCGTTCGCTCGGGCGCTATCGGCGATATAGTCAGCATCCAGCACATGGAGCCTATCCAGTATGCCCACATGGCGCACTCCTACGTGCGCGGAAATTGGCGGGATTCGAAGAAGACCACGCCGATAATTCTTGCCAAGTCGTGCCACGATCTCGACATAATACGCTGGATTGTCGATAAACCGTGCAAGGCCATATCGGCCGAGGGTTCGCTGCATCTTTTCAAGCCGGAGAACGCTCCTGCCGGCGCACCGATGAAATGCACGGACGGGTGCCCTCACGAAAGTACATGCCCTTATTCGGCGATAGACATTTACGTGCGCCGCAAACGTCATCTCGGAGTATTCGACCTGCCCGACAAAAAAGACGAAGCGGCGATTCTGGAAAAGTTGCGCGCCACGGGATACGGCCGGTGCGTTTATCGCTGCGATAACGACCAGTGCGACCACTACGTTACCACGATGCTGTTCGAGGACGGCATCACTGCGAGTTTCACGATGGACGCATTCACGCCGTGGGGCGGTCGCCGCACACGCATCATGGGCACTCGCGGGTTCATCGAGGGCGACATGAAGAAATTCTCGGTATGGGATTTCCGCACCGGCAAACGTCGTGTGTGGGACAAAAAAGTGTCCGAAGTGCCGGAGTACAAGGGTGCGGGACACGGCGGCGGAGACTTCGCACTTGCCCGCGATTTCGTACAGGCAGTGGCAGCGCACGACCAGTCGAAACTGTCGAGCACGATAGACGCCTCGATAGAGAGCCATATTATGGGTTTCAAGGCAGAAAAGAGCCGCAAAAGCATGAGTAAGGTTAAAATCAAATAATGTAGAACCGCGGGAGGCGAAGCGTCGTTCCCCATAAAAAGACAGGATATGATAAAATTGTTGTTTCTCGGAAATATAGGCGCGACCGAACTTATTTTCATAGTATTATTGGTATTGCTGCTGTTCGGCGGAAAGAAGATTCCGGAGTTGATGAGAGGCATCGGCAAGGGCGTTAAGTCATTCCGCGACGGAATGGACGGCATCGCCGACGACGAGGAGAAACGCAGGGACGACAAGCAGGATACGAAGAAGGAATAGTGCCCAGCCTGTCGAACCGATTGTTCGCGGATGCCCGTTCCGGCGGCGTACGTATGTCCGTATATGCGTATGGGATAACGTTCTCCGTACGCATGCCCTGTTGCGGACGACGCATCCGGAGAACGGAATCTCGACAGGGATGAACTTTTTTACCGCATTTTTTTTGCAGATAATATTTTTTGCCTATCTTTGCACCCACAAACCGATGGTGGATTCATCTAAGGGTTAGGATACGTGCCTCTCACGCACGACATAGGGGTTCGAATCCCCTATCCACTACAAAATCGAATAGCAGTTACAATTAAGTAACTGCTATTCGATTTTATTGCGTCTATTGTGGGAATGAATACTCCCCGGAGAGGGGCGAACGGAATCGCGAGGACAAGACGAACGGAGGTTCACCTCGCCGTGTCGCTTTCATCTGAAAGCGAGCGAAGCGATGTTTTATCGCCACACCGGATTTTACAGGGACTCCGATATGGATCAACGCACATTCTGCAATGATGAGACCGTCAAACCGTCATTTATTGTACTTTTCGACGAGTTTCCGGAAAAGCACA
>CAYRSF010000020.1:0-17377 GCA_964427035.1 uncultured Alistipes sp. | reverse complement strand
CTTTTGAGAACGATATTTGTGTATTCGTGAGCGGAATCTTACGAAAAGATTACTATCTTTGTAGATTGGAATTATTACATACGAATTTATGGCGAAGAACAATAAAAAAGACAATTCGGATTTCGATGAACTGAACAACCTGCTGCCCGACATTCTCGACCGGAAGTATCACACCATTCCGATCGTTGCCAACGTGGACGACGAGTCGATGGAGGATGTGAGCGTGCCGGAGGTGCTGCCGATTCTGACACTGCGGAGTTCGGTGCTGTTTCCGGGTGCGATAACTCCGATTACGGTAGGTCGCGAAAAGAGCATCGCTCTGGTGCGCGCCGTGAACAGCGAAGGCGGTTTGTTGGGTGCTGTGTTGCAGCGCAACGGCGAAATCGAAAATCCGTCGCCCGACGACATGTACCGTGTCGGAACGGCTGCGCGCATACTGAAAATACTCGAAATGCCGAACGGCAATCTCACGGTGATTCTGTCGGGGCTCGAAAAGATAGAAATCGGCGAATACGTTTCGACGGAGCCATTTTTCAAGGCGAAAGTTACGCCGCTGCTCGACAGCGCGCCCGAGAAAAACAGCGTGGAATTCGATGCGCTGGTCGATTCGATACGCGATGTCGCGCTGAACATCATCAACATTTCGCCGACGATGCCGAAAGAGGCGACGTTCGCGATAAAGAACATCGACTCCAAGCGGGGAATCGTAAATTTCATCTGCTCGAACCTCGAATTTTCGGACGACGACCGCCAGTCGCTGCTCGAAGCCCCGGGGCTGCTCGCACGGTCGCGCAAACTGCTCGAAATACTGATTCGCGACCAGCAACTGCTCGAACTGAAACAGAGCATTCAGGACAAGGTCAAGTCGGAAATCGACAAGCAGCAGCGCGACTATTACCTGCAACAGCAGATGCGCACGATACAGCAGGAGTTGAACGACGGCGAAGACGACGAGATACAGCAGATGCGCGAAGCCGCAGCGAAAAAGAAATGGAGCAAGGCGACAGCCGAAATGTTCAACAAGGAGTTGGACAAAGTGGAGCGGCTGAACCCTGCGGTCGCCGAATATTCGGTGCAGATGACCTATCTGCAACTGATGCTCGACCTGCCGTGGGACGAGGTTACGGAGGACAATCTCGACCTCGATTGCGCACGCAAGCAACTCGATGACGACCATTTCGGGCTGGAAGAGGTCAAGGAGCGAATCCTCGAACATTTAGCGGTGCTGAAACTCAAAGGCGACCTGAAATCGCCGATACTCTGCCTCTACGGTCCTCCGGGAGTCGGCAAAACGTCGCTCGGCAAGTCGGTCGCCACGGCTCTGGGACGCAAATTCGGGCGAATCGCGCTCGGCGGTCTGCACGATGAAGCGGAGATTCGCGGGCACCGCCGCACGTATATCGGCGCGATGCCGGGTCGTGTAATCGAAACCATAAAACGATGCGGCTCGTCGAATCCGGTAATCATTCTCGACGAGGTGGACAAAATAACCGTCAGCAACCACGGCGACCCGTCGTCGGCATTGCTCGAAGTCCTCGATCCGGAGCAGAACACCACGTTCCACGACAACTATCTCGACACCGAGTACGACCTGTCGAAGGTGCTGTTCATCGCGACGGCGAACGACATCGGCTCGGTCAATCCCGCATTGCGCGACCGCATGGAGTTGATCAACATACCGGGCTACATTCTCGAAGACAAGGTGCGCATAGCGGACGAACATCTGGTCAAGAAGCAGTCGGACGCACACGGTCTCAAAGAGGGCGACATGGTGCTGACGGACGAAATCCTGACGAAGATTATTTCGGAGTACACCCGCGAATCGGGAGTGCGCGCGCTCGACAAGCATATAGCCAAACTCGCACGGTCGAGGGCCAAAAACATCGCATTCGGCGAGGCGTATTCGCCCGAGTTCACGCCGGCGGACATCGAGAAGATTCTCGGCAAGCCGAAATTTCTCAACGAGGAGTACGAAATAAAGGATATAGTAGGAGTTGTAACCGGTCTTGCATGGACGCAGGTCGGCGGCGACATCCTCTACATCGAAAGCATTCTGACCCCGGGCAAGGGCAAAATCTCGCTTACGGGAAATCTCGGCGACGTGATGAAGGAGTCGGCGACAATCGCTCACGAATGGGTGATGGCGCATCACGCGGAGTTGGGCATCGACGCGCAGATGTTCGAGAAAAACGACCTCAACATCCATGTTCCGGAGGGTGCGATACCGAAAGACGGTCCGTCGGCGGGCATCACGATGATAACGTCGATAGTCTCGACCTATACGGGTCGCAAGGTTCGCGAACGAATCGCCATGACGGGCGAAACCACGCTGCGCGGCAGAGTGCTGCCCATCGGCGGAGTGAAGGAGAAAATTTTGGCTGCCAAACGCGCCGGAATCGTCGAAATCATGCTGCCGGAGGAGAACCGCAAGGATGTGGAGGAGATAAAGAAAGAGTACACGTCGGGGCTGACGTTCCACTATGTACGAACCAACGAGCAGGTTCTCTCCCTCGCTCTCGAAAAATAAAGTGCGATGAAATTCATAGCGATAATTCCGGCTCGGTACGCATCGACGCGTTTCCCGGCGAAACCGCTCGCCATACTCGGCGGCAAACCTGTCATTCAGCGTGTCTACGAGCAGGTCTCGGGCACGGTGGACGAGACTGTCGTCGCGACCGACGACAGCCGGATATACGATACCGTACTCGCATTCGGCGGCAAGGCGGAGATGACCTCTGCGGAGCATCGCAGCGGAACGGACCGCTGCTGGGAGGCATATTGCAAGCACGGCGGCGATTTCGATGTCGTGATAAACGTGCAGGGCGACGAACCGTTCATTCAGCCGTCGCAGTTGGAGACGCTCAAAGGCTGTTTCGACCGCGAAGATACCGACATCGCGACGCTCGTAAAACCTTTCGCCGAGAGCGACTCATTGGCAGCGTTGGAAAATCCCAATTCGCCGAAAGTCGTTCTCGACAACAGCGGCTGCGCAATCTATTTTTCGCGTTCGGTAATTCCGTATCTTCGCGGAACGGACCGCAACGAATGGCTTGCACGGCACACTTTCTATAAACATATAGGAATATACGCATTCCGCACCGACATCCTGCGGCAGGTTACGGCATTGCCGCAATCGACGCTCGAAAAGACCGAATCGCTCGAACAGTTGCGATGGATAGAAAACGGATACCGTATAGGCGCAGGCATTTCGGATGTCGAAACAATCGGAATCGACACTCCCGACGACCTCGCCCGCGCCGAAGAGTTCCTGAAAAGACTGAACAGCAAATAACACAATTCGACAACCGGCAAGACCCGAACCTTATGAAACGTTACCTTATCGCAATCGCATCGATAGTTGCAGCAGCATCTCCCGCTTTCGGTCAATGGCGAATCGCGGGCGACAGAATCCGCACCGAATGGGCCGACAAAATTAATCCCCGTAACGTATGGCAGGAGTATCCGCGACCGCAGATGGTACGCAGCGAATGGCTCAACCTCAACGGGTTGTGGAATTATGCCGTAACGTCCACCTCGGCAGCGAAACCCGAATCGTTCGACGGACAGATTCTCGTTCCGTTCGCGATTGAATCGGCATTGTCGGGCGTACAGCGGTCGGTGAGCGAAAACGAGGCGTTATGGTACGAACGCGAAATACGCATCCCTGCCAAATGGGCATCGCAAAGAGTAATGCTCAATTTCGGCGCGGTGGATTGGAGCGCGGAAGTATATATCGACGACATTCTGGTCGGCACACATACGGGAGGATTCGCGCCTTTCTCCGCAGACATCACGCCTGCGTTGAAAAAAGGTGCGGCACAACGTCTTACGGTGCGGGTTTACGATCCGACCGACACGCAAAAATACCCTGTCGGCAAGCAGCGCAAATCGCCGTCGGGAATCTGGTACACCTCCGTAACGGGCATTTGGCAAACCGTATGGCTCGAACCGGTCGCCAAAGAGAACCGCATATTGAGCGTCGTGCCCGCATGCGACATACGCAAGGGTGAACTCTATATCGACACCGAATGCGCCGAAAACGACGGAGTGGTCGAAATCGATGTATTCGACGGCGAAACGAAAATCGCATCGGCGAAATCGTTATGCGGAGTGCGGACGACTATTCCGATATCCGACGCGAAACTGTGGGATACCGAAAATCCGTTCCTTTACGGGCTCAAAGTCTCGCTTGTCCGAAACGGCGAAACGATAGACAAAATCGAATCCTATGCGGCGATGCGCAGTGTGGACATCCGTCGCGACGAAAGCGGACACAAGCGCATATGCCTCAACGGCAAACCGATATTCATGTACGGACCCCTCGATCAGGGCTGGTGGCCCGACGGACTGTATACCGCACCGTGCGACGAAGCGTTATTAAGCGACATCGTACTGACGAAAGAGTTGGGGTTCAATGCCATACGCAAACATATCAAGGTCGAGCCGGCTCGCTGGTACTATCACTGCGACCGGGAAGGCATCGTCGTATGGCAGGATATGCCGAGCGGAGCAAAAGGGGCGAACCTGTGGGGGCGCAACGTAATCGGCGCAGGTTCGGACGACACGCTCGACGGTCATGTCAAGGACAACTACTACAAGGAGTGGGGCGAGATAATGGATGCACTGCGATTCCACCCGTCGATAGTGATGTGGATACCGTTCAACGAGGCGTGGGCACAATTCGATACGGAAGCCGTCGCCGAATGGACCAAGCGTCGCGACCCGTCGCGAATCGTCAATGCCGCGAGCGGAGGCAATCTGTACGAATGCGGCGATGTAATCGACATTCACAACTATCCACGACCTGCGATGCCGCTGCACGACTCGGAACGGGTCGTGATACTCGGCGAGTACGGAGGAATCGGTTATCCCGTGGAGGGGCACCTTTGGTGGGACGAACGCAACTGGGGATACATTCATTTTTCGAGTGCCGCAGAGGTTTCCGACGCTTATGTCGAGTATGCGAAAGAGATTGCGCCGTTCATTCGGCAGGGAATGTCGGCGGCGATATACACTCAAACCACAGACGTGGAGGGCGAAGTAAACGGATTCGTAACCTACGACCGCAAAGTGTTCAAGATGGACAAGGAGCGGGTTAGAGCGGTGAACAAAGAGATAATAAACACGTTGAAATAGCATGAAACCAGTATTCATAGCAGGTCCGTGCGTAATCGAATCGGTCGAGGTGCTCGACGAGGTTGCGACCCGCATAGCGGAAATAAACCGCAAACTGGGCACGGACATAATTTTCAAGTCGTCGTTCGACAAAGCGAACCGAACGTCGCTGTCGTCGTACCGCGGTGTCGGTATGGAGCGCGGCTTGCAGATGCTCGCCGATGTACGGACGAAACACGGGCTGCGGCTGCTTACCGACATTCACGAATCGTTTCAGGCTGCGCCGGCGGGCGAAGTGGTCGATATAATCCAGATACCGGCATTTCTCTGCCGCCAGACCGACCTGCTCGTCGCCGCCGCGAAGACCGGAAAGACGGTGAACATCAAGAAAGCGCAGTTCCTCTCGGGCGAAGACATGAAATACCCCTATCAGAAAGCGGCGGAATCGGGAGCAGCCGAAGTGTGGCTCACCGAACGCGGCAATTCGTTCGGATACAACAATCTCGTAGTCGATTTCCGCAACATACCGGCCATGCTCGGCATTGCCCGGCGCGTAATTATGGACTGCACCCACTCCGTGCAGCGTCCGGGTGCCGCAGACGGCAAAACGGGCGGCAACCGCGAGTTCGTTCCGGCAATGGCTCTCGCCGCAAAGGCTTTCGGAGCGAACGGATATTTCTTCGAGGTACATCCTGATCCGGACAACGCCAAAAGCGACGGTCCGAACATGCTGCATCTCGATGATTTGGAAACCGTAATAAAATCCCTTTTGTAATGAACAGCAACAAAAGCAAACAGATACTCGACGTTGCCCGCGAGGCATTGCAGACCGAAGCGGACGCTCTTTTGAAAATCGAATCGGAACTCGGCGACGAGTTCATACGTGCCGTCGAAACCATCATGTCGAGCGACGGGAAAGTGATAATGACGGGAATGGGCAAATCGGGACTCATCGCCCGCAAAATCGCTGCCACGTTGGCGAGTACGGGTACTCCGAGTTTTTATCTGCACCCGGGAGAGGCGTTCCACGGCGATTTGGGCATGATTTCGAAAGAGGACATCATCATCGCGCTCTCCTATTCGGGCGAAACCGACGAGGTTCTGAAAATCGTACCGTTCATCCACGACAACGGCAACACGCTTATCTCCATGACCGGCAATCCGGAGTCGGCGCTGGCGAAAAATTCGGATATCCATCTCGACGTGTCGGTCGATCACGAAGCCTGCATACTGCATCTCGCTCCGACGACCTCCACGACCGCACAACTCGCAATGGGCGACGCGATAGCCTGCGCGCTTATGAAACTGCGCAACTTTTCGTCCAACGACTTTGCGCGACTGCACCCCGGAGGCAGTCTCGGACGCAGGCTGCTCATGACGGTAGGCAACGTGATGCGCAAGAACGATCTGCCCGTCGTAGACGAAAACTGCAAGGCGACCGACATGATACACGCCATATCGCAAGGCGGACTGGGACTGATAGTCATTTGTCGCGGCGACGACATTCTCGGCATCATCACCGACGGCGACATCCGTCGCGCAATGGAGAGCCGGCAGGCGGAATTCTTCAATATCAAACCGATGGACATAGCGACTCGGTCGCCGAAAATGATTCGTCCCGAGGAGAAACTCATCGAGGCGGAAAAGATGATGACGCGGCACAAGGTCAATTCGCTGCTCGTGGTGGACGCGAACAAGCATTTGGTGGGAGTAATACAGATTTACGACATAAAACTATAACCGCCTCCCGGCAACCTAAACCTTAAAATAAATGGCATTCTTTGATTTTTTCGCACCTCCGGCACACAAGCCGACGATGCCTGCCGACAAAATCGACAAGGAGTACAAATCCATGCGCCTGAAAGTATTTTTAGGCATATATTTCGGCTATGCGGCATACTATCTCGTCCGCAAGAACCTGTCGTTCGCAGTTCCCGACATGATAAACGAAGGACTTATCGACAAAGCCGGCGCAGGAGTGGCTATGGCGGGCATACCGATAGCCTATGCCGTCAGCAAATTCATTATGGGCAGCGTATCCGACCATTCGGATGCACGCAAATTCATGTCTGTCGGGCTGGTGCTGGCATCGCTCGTCATGCTCGCTGTCGGGCTGCTGCCGTTCAGCGCGGGTGTCGGCGGCGACTATTCGACCACTGTCGGCACGCTGTTCGTGTTCATGCTGCTCGCAGGCTGGCTGTCGGGCATGGGGTGGCCTCCGTGCGGACGAATCCTCGCCCACTGGTTCTCGCAGAACGAACGCAGTTTCAAGATGTCGGTATGGAATACCGCTCACAATGTCGGCAACGGAACGCTGGCACTGCTCGTCTCGGCAGGCGTCATAGTCTTCGGTTCGATGGGCATCGCCGAATCGTGGCGCGCGGCATTCATATTTCCGTCCGTCGTGGCATTGTTTTTCGCATGGTTCTGCTGGATGGTTCTGCGCGACACTCCCGAATCGTGCGGACTGCCTGCCATCGAGGATTACCGCAGGGATTACACCGGAGCGAAGGCATCGAAAGGTGAGGAGGAGAAGATTCCGTTCCGCCGGCTGTTCGTCGATTATATCTTCAAGAACAAAATGTTGTGGCTTATCGCAGCCGCCAACGTATTCGTCTATTTCGTACGTTACGGAATCAGCGACTGGTCGCCTACCTACTTGCAGGAGGTTTGCGGGCTGACGAAGGACGACAGTTCATTGGCTTTCGCCCTGTTCGAGTATGCCGGCATTCCGGGTACGATTATCTGCGGCTGGATATCTTCGCGATACTTTCAGGGTCGCTGCGCCCCGGTGAATGTCATCTTCTCGCTTCTGGTCGCCGCCGGCATCCTGATGTACTGGGAAGCGGGGGCGATAGCCGAATTCACGGCTCTGCCGCTCAAATACATAGTCTACATCGCCCTCTCGATAATCGGCGGTGCCGTCTACGGACCTATCGCCATGATTGGCGTTCAGGCACTGTCGCTCGTTCCGAAGAACGCGGCGGGAACGGCGGCCGGCTTCATGGGGCTGTTCGGCTACATGCTGGGCGACGCCGTACTGTCCAAAATCGCGATGGGTTACGTCGCAAGCAGTTCGCTCGGCTGGAATTTCACATTCTGGATGTTCCTCACGACGACGCTCGTGGCGGCAGCAATCTGCGCCATCGCATGGGGAAAGGAGAGACGAATCATGGAAGAACGCATTCGCGCAGCCGCTGCGGAACATAAGGCATAACCGATGTACGATTCGTTGCGGAAATACATAGATGCCCTCGAACGCGCCGGCGAGTTGGTTCGCGTCGGTGCCAAGGTTTCGACGAGATACGAAATCGCCGAAATCACCGACCGCATGGCGAAAAGCCCCGGAGGAGGCAAAGCCCTGCTGTTCGAGAATACCGGTACGGCATTTCCGGTCGCAACGAATCTTATGGGTTCGGAACGCCGCATGGCTATGGCACTCGGCGCACAACGGCTCGACGACATTGCCGAACGCATCGACGCTCTCGCAAAGCGGGTCGTTACGCCGAAAAACGGACTTGCCGACAAACTGCGCATGCTGCCGCTGCTGGGCGAAGTCGCCCAATGGTTTCCGCGTCTGTCATCACGTCGCGGCGAATGCCAGCAGGCGGTTGCAATGGGAGGCGAAGCCTCGCTCGCGGCACTTCCGATACTCGAATGCTGGGCATGCGACGGCGGACGGTTCGTTACGCTGCCGATGGTGAATACCGTCGATCCCGATACGGGCATACGCAACGTCGGCATGTACCGCATGCAGGTATTCGATGACCGCACCACCGGCATGCACTGGCATCGCCACAAAACCGGCGCACGGCATTACGATGCCTACAAGGCTCGCGGGGAGCGCATGCCCGTTTCGGTCGCACTCGGCGGCGACCCGATTTACACCTATTGCGCCACTGCGCCGATGCCCGACAACATGGACGAATACATGCTTGCAGGATTTCTGCGCCGCAAACCGGTACGGCTCGTAAAGTGCCTGACGAACGAGATTTACGTACCTGCCGACTGCGATTTCGTAATCGAAGGTTACGTCGATACGGCGGAGGAGTTGGCTGTCGAAGGGGATTTCGGCGACCACACGGGCTTCTATTCGTTGAAAGACCTCTATCCGAGATTTCACGTTACGGCAATCACGCATCGTCGCGATGCCGTCTATCCTGCCACTGTCGTCGGCATACCGCCGCAGGAGGATGCCTCGATCTCGAAAGCGACGGAACGGATATTCCTCGCTCCGATACGGCTCGCCCTGCAACCCGAAATCGTCGATTTGACGATGCCCGAAGCGGGAACGTCTCACAATATCGCTGTCGTTTCGATACACAAACGCTATGAAGGTCAAGCGGTCAAGGTGGCTCAGTCGCTCTGGGGCGCAGGTCAGATGATGTTCAACAAATACCTCGTCATCGTACCTCACGACTGCGACGTTCGCTCCGCGGAGAGCCTCGCCGCACTGCTGCGCAGTTGCAATCCGCGCAAAGCCGTAATCCGCGGCGAGGGCATCTACGACGTGCTCGACCATGCGACGGCGGAATGCGGCTACGGCGGCAAAATCGCAATCGACCTGACAGCGGCAGACCGGAATGCCGAAGCGAAAACGGCGGTTCCGTCCGAAATATCGCTGCCGGACGACATGGAATGCCGCACCGATTTTCTCGAAAAATGGAGTACGCTGCTGCTGTTCGCGTCGCCCGATGCGGATATCGATGCGGCACAACTCATCGAAAAGAGCGGAATCGAATGCAATTTCGCAGCGATTCTCGACCGGTCGGCAATAGAACTGTCCGGTTCGGAGTTGTTGTGGCTTGCGGCAGCCAATACCGACCCGCGGCGCGATGCGGCGATGTCGGGCGGGACACTCGTTGTGGACGCCCGTCCCAAGCCGCCGGGCAGGTCGGGCAACCCCGCACGGTGGCCCAATGCAGTAACATCGTCGGAAGCGACCGTCGAACTCGTGGACGGCAGATGGGCGGAATACGGAATCGGCAGTTTCATACCGTCGCCTTCGCGCCGTTACCGACGGCTCGCACTGTCGGACAAGGCAGAGCGGTAAATCGCAGAACAAGCCATGTTTTTCACGAAAGCGAATATACGGGGAGCGATAATTCTCGTCGCCATGCTGACCGTCGCGATTCTTATCGCCGCATTCATACGTCCGCGAGTGATGAAATATTGCGACGAACCGGACGACGGCGAAACATACACGCACGACTCGCTTTTCGTATTCGACCCGAACACCGTAACCTACGAGGAGTTGCGCACAATGGGATTCGACAAAATGACGGCAGTGGGCATCGTGAAATACCGTGCGAGAGGCAAGGTGTTTTCAATCAGGGAGGATTTCGCGCTCTGCTACGGCATAACCGACTCCGCCTATGAGAGATTGAAACCCTACATACGCATAGACGCGAAATATGCCCCAGAACCGTTGGAGCATTCGGTTCGCGACAAATATAGACATCGCGACACTCTGCCGGTTCGCGAACGCAGATTTTTCCCGCGACCGACAGAACCGTTCGGTATCGATACGGTCGGTTACGCATATCTGCGCCGCATCGGTTTTTCGGCTCGTCAGGCACGGGCTTTGTTGAAATATCGCGACCGTTTCGGCGGCATCCGCGACATGGACGAACTGCGCGACTGTTATTTCATCAGCGGGGAGATGGCGGATACGCTCGAACGCTATGTCGTTTTCCCCGAGCCCGACCCGCACGAAGGGCTGGTAGAGATAAATTCCGCCGACTCGGCGACGCTGCGCAGCGTATCGGGAATCGGCGCGAAAACGACAGTGGCGATAATGGAATACCGCCGTCTGCTCGGCGGATTCCGTTCTATCGACCAAATCGCGGAGTTGAAATGCGTTACAAAAGACAATTTTGAACGTATAAGCAAACAAATTTATTGCGATAGTTGTGTAATTTCAAAAATAGATATTAACTTTGCAACCGCTTCGGAGTTGGAACGTCATCCGTACATGACCCGTGAAGCGATAAACAAAATAATCGAGTTAAGGAAATCGAAAGGAGGCTGGAATTCCGTCGAAGAGATGATTGAAGACGACATATTCGGACACGAGCAGGCGACTGCTCTCGCACCGTATCTTCACTTCGGCGAACTGCCCGCAGATTTCGACTGACAAAAACACAGGCGGACGACAATTCCGGATTCGACAATCCGCCGCAGAATCGGAGACCGTTCCGAACGCAATCCGAAAAACAAACGAAAACGAAAAATTAAAAAATTGAGAATATTATGATTATCATGCCAGTAAAAGAGGGCGAGAACATCGAAAGAGCCCTCAAAAAGTTCAAGCGCAAGTACGAGCGCACCGGAGTGCTGAAAGAGTTGCGCGCACGCCAGTACTTCACGAAACCGTCCATTGCAAAGCGCGAAAAGATGGCGCATGCGATCTACGTCGAAAAGATGCATCGCGAGGACGAGGAATAAAAAACATTGGCGTTTCGACATTTCGGAACGCCTTTTTTTTCGCCGCAGCGAACGGCAGTAAAACAGCCTTGCATATTCTTCATTCCGTTCGCAATGACGGTAAAATTATATAAAACCCTAAAAATCAAAAAATCATGACAAAGCAGGAAACTAACGCGACAATTTGGGGAATAGTAATCCTCGCGCTGATTGCAATCGCAGTAATTCTGGGTCTTATGTTCGGACTGCCGATGTACAACGTATGGCAGCAGGAGATGAGCGGACGCGCCGAACTCGCGAAAGCGGAGCAGAACCGGCAAATCAAAATCGAGGAGGCGAAAGCGAATCTCGAAGCCGAAAAACTCAATGCGCAGGCCGAAATCGAACGTGCCAAGGGTGCCGCCGAAGCGATTCGCATCGAAAACGGCTCGATTACCCCTACCTACATCCAGTACCTGTGGGTTCGTCAGCAGAACAACGTTCCGAACAAAGTCATCTACATACCGACCGAAGCCAATCTTCCGATTCTCGAAGCGAAGAAATAATCGGTTCCATATCGCAGAAACCGAACAGGCGCGGACATCGGATGTCCGCGCCTGTTCCGTTCAAAAGCAGCGACACGAAACTACCCCTTCATCGACTCCGTGAGACAACTTTTGACACGACCTATCGCAGAGATATTTACGCTGAACTCGCGCAAACCGGCATCGAGCAAAGACCGTGTCGCTTCGGTGTCCGACGCCAATTCGCCGCACATTCCGCATTCGATACCTGCATCGCCGGCAGCCTTTATCGCAATAGCGACAGCCGAAGCGACGGCATCGGAATATGGATTATAAAGGTACGAAACCTTGGCATTCGCCCGGTCGGCAGCCATGACGTATTGCGTCAAATCGTTAGTGCCTATACTGAAAAAGTCGCATTCGGCAGCGAGCGCAGGAGCGATGAATATCGCAGCCGGAGTCTCAATCATCACGCCGACCTTCATATCGGCATCGAATGCGATGCCTTCGCGGCGCAACTCCTCCTTGCAATCTTCGAGCAGCGATTTCGCCTCTCGCAGTTCGGCGATATCGACTATCATCGGGAACATGATTCGCACGTCGCCATGCACGCCCGCACGCAGAATCGCACGCAACTGCTCGCGAAACATCCCGCGCATCGCAAGCGAAACGCGAATCGCCCGCCAGCCGAGAAACGGATTCTCCTCGCGACCGAAATCGAGATATGGCAGCGTCTTGTCGCCTCCGACATCGAGCGTACGGATAATGAGCGGTCGCCCGCCGCATGCCTCGGCAGCGGCGGAATAGGCTTCGTACTGCTCTTGCCCGGTCGGTGCGGATGCGCTCTGCATGTAGAGGAACTCGCTGCGGAACAGTCCTATGCCGTCAGCCCCGGCGGCAATCGCCGCGCGCACCTCTTCGACGTCGCCCGCATTGGCAAAAACATGTATCGGTCTGCCGGAACGGTCGCGGATTTTTCTGCCCGCCGACTCGTTTTCGCACCGGCGGCGCAAACGGTACGCTTCCGCCGATTCGCGATATCGGGCGAGCGTATCCTCGTCGGGCGAAATCACCACTTCGCCGCCCGAAGCATCCACGACAAGCATGTCGCCGGTCGCAATACCGTCCGCTGCTTCGTGCAGACCGACGACGGCAGGGATGTCGCGATTGCGGGCAATGATGCAGACATGACTCGTCGCGCTGCCCTCTTTGGCAACGAAGCCGCGCACGCGCGTAAAATCTATCATCGTCATATCGGACGGTGCAAGCGTATCGGCAACCACTATGTCGCCGTCCTGCACGCCGTCGAACGGATTGCGGACTCCGCCGGCAAGATTGGCTGCTATACGTGCGAATATATCGCGGACATCGGCTTCACGGGCGCGCAGATATTCGTCATCGATGGAGGCGAACATCGCCGCCATCTCCTCCTCAGCCGCACGGACTGCCGCAACGGAGGATTCGCCGCCGTCGATATGCGCTTCGACACTCTCGCGCAGCATGTCGTCCTGCACCATTTCGAGATGGGCGGCGAAAATATCGTCGGTTTCAGCCAATGCCGAGATTTGAGCGACAGTGTCCGACAATGCCTTGTCGAATCTTTCGCGCTCCTGTTCGACCGAACCCGCAGGGCAGGCGGAATGCAGCACCGATTCGCGGACGACGACATACGCACGACCTATGGCGATACCGTCGGACGCACGGACGGATGTAGAGATGCGCTTCATCAATCCTTGATGTTTTCGATGAACTCGACCACACGGCGCAGATTGCCCTGTTCGTCGCCGCCGTCGGCTTTGACTTCGAACTGTGCGCCCGATTTCAGACCGAGCGACAGAATCGACAGCATCGACGAGGCGTTCACCTCTTTCGTTTCGGTGGCGAAGGTGATTTTGCCGTCGAGCGATTTTACGAGTTTGACCAGTTCTCCCGCGGGACGTGCGTGCATGCCGTTGGGAGCGGAGAGCGTTACTTTCTGATACTGCATGACTGATTCTATTTTAATACGTTCAATATTTCGTTCGCATCGGCAGCAGTTTTCAGGCGTTCGAGAACCGTTTCGTCTTCGAGAGCCTCGCTGACACGCGCCAGCATCTCCAAATGTTCGTCGCCGACACCCGCTATACCTATTACAAGTTGCGCCCGCTCGTCGCCGAACTCCACGCCGTCGGGATATTGGACGACGCTGATTCCCGTATGGCGCACTTTCGACTTGGCATCCGCCGTGCCGTGCGGAATCGCGACGCCGACGCCGAGATAGGTCGTAGCGATTTTTTCGCGCTCGACCATCGCTTCGACATATTCATCGTCCACATACCCGTTGGCGGCAAGCAGCCGTCCCGCTTCGCGAACAGCCGTCCAACGGTCGTCCGCTTTCGCACCGACAAGGATGCACTTTTCGTTCAGAATCGGAAAATCGTCCGCCGTCGTCTCCGATTCGGCGGATTTCTCCGGAACGGCCTCCGATGTACCGCTGCCGGATGCAATGCCGGTTCGTCTCAATTCGTCGAACAACTCGTCCAGAGCATTGTCTTGCAGGAAATTGGAGATTTCGACGATTCGCGCATTCGGGGCGGATGCGGCAGCCCGCTGAACGAGAATGCTCTGGCACACCACTATGTCGGCATCGTCAGGCACCGCATTTACCGAAGAGTTGGTAACGCGAATCGGCAGTCCGAGCGGCTCGATACGCTTGCGGAACCGGGTGGCTCCGAGTGCGCTCGAACCCATGCCCGCATCGCAGGCGAAGACTATATGGCGGACATCGCCGACCGCCGCAGCGGCATTCGCATTCCGTTTCGCCGCCGCAGCGGCTTCCGCCTGACGCTTGTACTTCGGCTTGAACCTATTCTCGGGCAGCGTTTCGTTATCGCGTGAGGCGCGTCGCACGAAAGGTGCGGCGACGATGAACGACACGAAAGTCGAAATGATGACACCGAGCAGCACGATGAACGTTTTGCCCTTGGGAGCCATGGCGAGCACCGAGATGATACTCCCGGGGGATGCCGGTGCGACAAGTCCGGCATCGAACAGCGAATAGAACAGTATCGCGGCGGCAGACCCGAATATCGGTGCGATAATAAGAACCGGACGTGCGAGAATATACGGGAAATAGATTTCGTGGATGCCGCCCAAAAATTGTATCACGGCGGCACCGGGAGCGGAACTGCGGGCCGCACCGCGACCGAACGCCCAATATGCGAGCAAAACGCCGAATCCGGGTCCCGGGTTGGTTTCGAGCAGGAACATGACGGATTCGCCGAACTCTTTCGCCTGAGCGATACCGATAGGCGAAAATATGCCGTGGTTGATGGCGTTATTGAGGAACAGCACCTTCGCCGGCTCGACGAATATAGCGACGAGCGGCAGCAGATGACGGGTCATCATCGCCTCGACGCCCGCACTGAGCAGCACCGTAAGCGACGAAACGATATCGCCTATGGTATAGTAACCGAGTATGGCGAGAAGCATGCCTATGATGCCGACCGAAAAATTATTGACGAGCATCTCGAATCCGGCACGTATACGCCCCTCGACGAGACGGTCGAACCGTTTGACTGTCCACCCCGCCAGCGGACCGATAATCATCGCGCCGATAAACATGGGCACTTCGCTGCCGACGATGACGCCCGACGTAGCGATAGCCGCTGCGACACCGCCTCGCGCACCAGCCAGATTGCTGCCCGCCGTATATCCTATCAGCAGCGGCAGCAGATACGTAAGCATCGGACCGACCAACTCGTTGAGCCGTTCGTTCGGATACCAGCCGCTCGGAATGAACAGTGCCGTGAGCAGACCCCATGCGATGAATGCACCGATATTGGGCATCACCATCGAACTCAATGCCCTGCCGAAATTCTGAATTCTGTCCCTTATCTCCATAAAAAATATCGTATCCCGTTCGCAATGCGCCGCCTGTTCCCGCGATTGCCGATAATCGCTCACCAACCGACTGCAACTGCCATACCAGCGATTGCGGCACATATCCCGTATATTCAACAAATTTAATGTTTTTTTTCGTTGCGCGACGCCGTCGATGCAAAAATATTTCCCGCAGCCGCCGATTATGCCGGACGGGCACTGAAAGTCCGGCAACGGAATCGGGCTGACTATTCTCTGCAAGAAAACCGGCGATGCGGGGTCGAAAATCCGCCCCGATTTCATCAAACATTAAGCGAATAGGCGAAATCGCGCAACTCGTCGCGAGTGGACAGCCGAACGTATCTGAAATCGGGCGGGAGAGCGACCCACGATTCGAAATCGCTCAGATTCGTCGTCATCGCCTCCAACATCACCGTTCCGTTTTCAAGCCGTCTGTCGAACAGTCCCCACAGCGAGGTTCGGGGATCGCACGCTTCGTCGGTCTTGCTGAACAGGTAAACCTCGCCGCACCGGAACGGATAATCGTCTGTAATCTTCATAAAATCGGACTGTTGATTCCGACTGCAAATATGCGAATCGTCGGCAAAACATGCAATACCGATCATATCGACATCCGTCCGAATGATGTCCGAATAAGTTCGACCCGGACACTTTCGCGCAACCGGACGACGATTATCGGCAGGTTACGGTGTATTTCGGGTGAAATGCGGACATTTTCGCACCTTGTCTTCTTCCCCCCCCCTCCAAAAAACGAACCCGGACAAACGGTTGAATCCATACCGTTTGTCCGAGGTGGTTATAAATTGTATATCTTATCTATTCCATTTATTTTTACAATAATGTATAGTATAAAATATCAATGTAATCATTACAGAAATGGAAGAGAAAGTAAAAAGGTACCAACTTGCATAGAACAAGTGGCACAAATCATTTTTTTCAGCATAAACAACCCCTACATAACAAATGACAAGGGTAATAATGTTTTGATTAATATACAATTTATCAGGCCATTTACACATAACTAAAATTTTATATTTCCTGCGGTGCCGAAACACCGCAGGAAAAGGTTGTACATTGGTTTATTCGTTTGATTGTCAGTTAAAATCGTAACCTACTATCATTGAAGCGTAATAATGCCAAGATCGTACATATGCATCGACAGACGCCACAGGAACATAAATTTTAGCCGACGATGATATATTATTAAGTGCATACGTTCCCAATGTCGGAGGAATAGTCGGTTTGCAATAAATGCTTGTCAGGCTGCTGCAATCTTCGAATGCGCCATTCCCTATCGACGTAACGCTGTCGGGAATGGTAATGCTTGTCAGACCGTCGCAAGAGAAGAATGCATAATTTCCAATCGAAGTAACGCGGTCGGGAATAGTAACGCTTGTCAGGCTGCTGCAATGGGCGAATGCCCACTCTCCAATCGAGGTAACGCTGGCGGG
>CAYRSF010000019.1:0-35416 GCA_964427035.1 uncultured Alistipes sp. | reverse complement strand
TTTCCGGCTCTGCTGTGCTGCCGAACGAAACGGATGTCGAAGCCTCGGCCGAATCCGTATAATTCGTGCCGTCGCCGACCGATTTAACATAAAGCACATATTGCACCGGGGAGCCTTTGAGGGGCGGTTCGGCGGTGCATTGCCGCTGTCGGGGGTGATGAAAAGTTAGCGGAATTCGTAACTCGACGGTTCGCGAAGACCGAGCAGAAAGTCGTGTACGGGCATGCGGCGTTTGCCCGAAATCTGAATCTCCTCGATTGCAATCCAGCCGTCGGCGCATGCCGCGGCGAAACGGTTTCTGCCGTCGGTGTCGATGCTGCCGACTGCCGGGACGTGCTGCGACGGCTCGAAGTGCGCTTTGAAAATCTTCGCCGTGCCGACCTCCGCGCCGTTTCGGTGCAGGTGCGACCATGCCGCAGGATATGGCGACAGTCCGCGGATGAAATCGATAATCGTGCGTCCCGGCTTGTGCCAGTCGATGATGCAGTCGTCCTTGAATATCTTCGGCGCAGGGCGCAGATTCGCGTCTGACTGCGGCTGCTCGACTGGCCGGACGTCGCCCGAGGCGATGCGTTCGACGCTCTCCAACACGAGCGTGGTGCCAATCGTCATGAGACGGTCGTACATCGTTCCGACAGTGTCGTCGCAGCCTATCGGGACACGGGTCTGACCGATGACAGCCCCCTTGTCGATTTCGCGGTTGAGCATGAACGTCGTTACGCCGGTCTCCTTCTCGCCGTCGATTATCGCCCAGTTGATAGGTGCGGCACCGCGGTATTGCGGAAGCAGCGACGCATGGAGGTTGAACGTGCCGAAACGCGGCATCGACCATACGACTTCGGGCAGCATGCGGAATGCGATTACGATTCCGAGGTCGGGTTCGAGTGCGCGCATGGCGGCGACGAACGATTCGTCTTTCAGTTTCTCGGGTTGCAGAATCGTTTCGATGCCGAGTTCCCGCGCTGCGATTTTCACGTCGCTTTCCTGCAATTTCAGTCCGCGCCCTGCCGGCTTGTCGGGCGTCGTAACGACGGCGACGACATTATACCCGTTCTCGACGAGTGCTTCGAGCGACGGTACGGCAAACTCGGGCGTGCCCATGAATATTATGCGTAAATCTTTGGCGTTCATCGTGTAATACTATTTATTCGCAGGTTTTTCTGCATGACCGGCGAGTTTTTTGCGCCACTTTTCGGGCAGTTTCGCCATGAACAACTCTTTGTAATGCTTGTATTTCCCTACATACCAATCGACGTCGAGCAGTGCCGAATCGTTGGTCGCCTTGTATGTCAGATAGACGGCGACAGGTGCGAGAATCAGGGACGAAATCCACATTCCGAAGAACGAGTTCCAAGTTCCCTCTTTGGCGAGTTTCTCACCCGAAATACTTATGATGTAGTAGATTACGAAGAATATCACCGAAATGACAATCGGCATTCCGAGTCCGCCTTTGCGGATGATTGCTCCGAGCGGCGCACCGACAAGGAAGAAAATCATTATCGATACGGGCAGTGCGAGTTTGCGGTGCCATTCGTTTTTGCTGCGGTAAAGTTGATTCAGAGCCTCTTTCGATGTCGATTCGTCGAACGAGAACATGTTTCGCGAGTTCTTGGCGGATTGCCGCGCCCCGTTCCAAATGCGGCTGCGGGTGCGGACGTCGGCTTTGGCGACAGAGTCGAGGACGTACGCCGCGCCCATGCCGGAGCGGTCGATGCGGACAGAGTCGGGCGGAGTTACGGCGTCGGGGTCGCGCATGAAAATCTGCTCGCGCAAAAGCGGCGTATAGGCGGTCGTCGTTATGTCGCCCACCGTCGTGTCGAGCGAGTCGATTGCGTGTTGCAGTTCGTTGATATTCTTCGTCTGGCTGTTGTTGCTGAAAAGGTTTTCGTCGGAACGCTCGAAATCGAATCCCGACATCGGAATTTTGCCGTCCTGACGGTCGAATTTATGATGACGCAGGGTGCTGTTGGTGTACCATTGATTATTGCGGGTCTGTTCGTATGTCTCGCCGTTATAGAGTGTTACGAGCAGATACTTTTTGTCGTCGGTAAGCCGGATATAGCCCGAATCGGCGATAGTCGTCGTCATGTTGCCGTTGGACGAGCGGTTGTCGTAAATAAGTACGCCGCGCAGCAGTTTGGTCGCCGGGTCCTGCTTTTCGACGCGGATGCTCATATTCTCGATGCCGTTGAAAAACAATCCGTCCTGAAACTCCAATGCCTGATTTTGCTGCCGGATGTCGTATATGATGCTGAACATCTTTTTATTGGCGTACGGCACGAGGTTGTTCACGATAAAGAAACTGCCGACGGATATCAGTCCGATAACGATTGTAAGCGGCTGCATGATGCGGGGCAGCGACATGCCTGCCGATTTCATCGCCAGCAGTTCGTAGTTCTCGCCCAGATTGCCCATCGTCATGATCGTTGCGAGCAGAATCGCCAGCGGAAGCCCCATCGGAATCATATTGACGGTCGCATACATTATCAGTTCGATGATGACGCTCGCATCCAGACCCTTGCCGACCAGTTCGTCGATATATTTCCATACGAAATTCATCATCAGCACGAAGATGACGATGAAAAACGTCATGAACATCGGTCCGAGATAGGATTTCAGTACGAGTTTGTGTATGGTTTTCATATTTTCAGAGCCGGCTCCGGTTTTTTACAATGTACAAAGATAGCGGTTTTACCGATACGAGAGCAATCGTCAGCACGAATATTATCGCAGGACCCGACGGAACTTCGAGATAATAACTGATGATTATGCCGCAAACGCCTGCCGCAGCAGCGACGACAGCCGACCATATCGTTATGGTCGCGTAGGATTTGGACAGTAAATTCACTATCACGACGGGCATCGTAAGCAGCGATATGAGCAGGACGATGCCCATGATTCGAATCGACAGTACGATCGTTATTGCCGTAATGACCGACATCGCATAGGATATCAGCCGCGTGTGCAGACCTGCCGAGCGCGAAAATTCGCGGTCGAAAGCGATGTACATTATCGGTTTGAGCCAGAGTATCGCGGCGACAAGCAGAATCGCAGCGGTTATCGACAAAGCGATGACATCCGTCCGTGTTACCGTGATTATGTTTCCGAACAGGAAACTCGACAGATCTCCCGACGTATAGCCCGGTCGAAGACTCATGAACAGCGCGCCGATTGCCATTCCGATGCCCCAGATAAGACCGATTGCCGAATCTTCCCGAATCTTTTCGCGCGAACTGACGTATTCGATGCCGAGCGACGACAGTACGGCGAAGGTCATTGCTCCGAGAATCGGGTCGATGCCGAAATAGAATGCTATGCCGAGCCCGCCGAACGATGCGTGGGTAATGCCGCCGCTGAGAAACACCATGCGTCGGGCTACGATGTACGTGCCTATTATGCCGCATGTTATTCCGGACAGCAGGCATGCCAGCACGGCATTGCCCAAATAGCCGTATTCGAATATGTCGCGAATGAATCCCATCGGATTTTATTTTAAGCGCGTAAAATTACACTTTTTTATCCGAATCGCGCAGGTTTCATCCTCTTTTTGTATATTCGCACGATAAATAAAACCGAAATATGCAACACAGGGTAAGTTTTCATACGTTGGGGTGCAAACTGAATTTTTCGGAGAGTTCGACCATCGCCCGTCAATTCGAGGAGGGCGGTTTCGTGAGGGTCGCACCGGACGAGGAGGCGGATATTTGCATCGTGAACAGTTGTTCGGTAACGGAACATGCCGACAAAAAATGCCGGAATATAATTCGTAAACTGCATCGTCGGAATCCTGATGCCGTCATTGCTGTAACGGGATGTTATGCACAACTGAAACCGTACGACATCGCCGAAATGGATGGCGTGGATATCGTGTTGGGAAACAACTATAAAGGCGATATATATAAACGCATACTCGAACTTAACAAGCATGGGAGGACGCAGGTTTACAGTTGCGAAACCGATGAGATAACCCGCTTTTTTTCCGCATTCTCGGGGGGCGACCGGACGAGGGCTTTTCTCAAAGTGCAGGACGGCTGCGATTATTGCTGTGCATACTGCACGATTCACAATGCGAGGGGTGCAAGCCGCAATATACCGATAGCCGACATAGTCGGACAGGCGGAGCGTATCGCTGCGAACGGACAGAAAGAGATTGTTATTACGGGGGTGAATACCGGCGATTTCGGCAAAACGACGGGAGAAAAATTCATCGACCTGCTGCGTGCCTTGAACGATGTCGAGGGAATAGAACGCTATCGAATATCGTCCATCGAGCCCAATCTTTTGACCGACGAAATAATAGAGTTTTGTGCATCGTCATATAAATTTCAGCATCATTTCCATATCCCTGTCCAGTGCGGCTCCGACAAGGTTCTGGCACTGATGCGCCGGCGTTATACGACGGCTAAATTCGCCGAGCGCATCGCCTCTGTCCGCCGTTTCATGCCGGACGCATTCATCGGCATAGACGTAATCGCGGGTTTCCCGGGGGAAGACGACGGGGAGTTTCGCCGCAGTTACGATTTTTTGGAATCGATTGCGCCGTCGTTCCTGCATATATTCCCGTTTTCGGAACGTCCGAATACGCCGGCCGTCGATTTGCCTGACAAGGTGCAGGATTCGGTATCGAACGCACGGGTCAAGGAGTTGGAGGCTTTGAGCAATCGTCTGCACTTCGACTTTTGCAGCAGGCATGTCGGGCAAACCGCGGACGTCCTGTTCGAAAGTACCGAACGCGGAGGCATGATGTCGGGATTTACGGGCAATTACATAAAGGTCAAGGTGCCGTATCGCCGCGATTTGATAAACGATATTTCCCGGGTGGAATTGAAATCCATCGAACCTGCCGCATGCGATATTTGCGGACATATTATCGAATAAAGTCGTCGGAATTTATTATATTTGCAAAAATATAGCATGATTTTATGAAAGGCTTAGGTAAACGCGTTGCGATAGGATTCATGAGCATCGTCGCTCTGCTGTTCATCTCGGGGATGATTTCGCTGTTCGAACTCAGAAATTTGAGCAACGATACCGAAAATATACTCTCGGCGAGCAAGCGCAATATGGAGTTGGCGAAAGAGATGATTAAATCCGCCCACGAACACAGTCGCGCGATGATGAATGTCGCGGTATTCAACGACAGGGCTTTCGACGATTTGTGCCGCCGCTCCATGGGCGATCTCGAAGGTCGGCTCGCTGCTGCCCGAAGCGAAGCGTACAACGAGAGTTGTCTTGATTCGCTCTCCTTGACCCTCGGCGAGTTGCGGACTCTGTCGGATGAATATCTTATGCAGTCGGGCGATTCGTCCGTTCAGCCGGCGGATGCGAAATCGGCGTTCGTCGAACTCGGATTGGAAGAGGCGTCGCTTGCCGGGAAGATATGGTACGATACGAAATATGAAATAATCTATCTGCGCTTGTTGGATCAGATAAAGAATTTCATGACTCTCACCCATTCGTCGCTCGCTCCTCGTGCCGCCCAACTCAACAAGAACGCCTACCGGTCGGTCGCTCCGGTATTCATTTCGTTGATAGTCATGATAGCAATCGTGCTGATGCTATTCTATTTCATCAATGTATACTGCGTGCGTCCGATTCTGAAAATAAACAGATCGTTGAGCGGATACCTGTCGTTCAAATTGCCGTACAACGTCAAGGCGGAGTTGATAGATGAACTGAAAGAACTCGATGACAATATCGAAACATTGATAAATATTTCCAAACAGAACAAGCAGTAGACGGATTATGCGTTTCAGCATCATATTGAGATATATCGGAACGGTAATGCTCTGTGTCGCGGCATTCATGGCGGTGTCGGCATTCATTTCGTATATGGACAATCGCGATTCGGGATACTACCCTCTCCTTTTGTCGGCACTGCTTACGCTGTTGCTCGGTCTGTTTCCGATGTTGTTCGTGCAGAAAGCCGATACGATAACCAATAAGGAGGGATTCTCGATAGTCGTCGGTTCGTGGATTCTGTCGAGCGTGGTCGGAATGTTCCCCTATCTGATTTGGGGCGGCGAATTCTCTCTGATAAATGCATGGTTCGAGAGCGTCTCGGGATTCACTACCACCGGTGCCACGATACTGAACGATATAGAGGCTTTGCCGCAGGGGCTGTTGTTTTGGCGTTCGGCCACTGCATGGATAGGCGGTGCGGGCGTGGTCATGTTCGCCCTCGTCATCCTGCCGTCGCTCGGCACCAATAAAATGGCGTTGTCGAGCGTCGAATTGTCGTCGCTTGCCAAGGACAACTATCGTTATCGCACGCAGATTATCGTCAGAATTCTGCTGGTGGTCTATGTGGGACTGACATTAATTACAACGCTGCTGCTCAAATTCGCCGGTATGAGGTGGTTCGATGCCGTGAATCATGCCATGTCGGCATGCGCCACCGGAGGATTCAGCACCAAAAATGCGAGCATAGGATTCTACGACAGCCCGGTAATCGAGATAATATTGATAGCGGCCATGGTGTTGGCAAGCATTCATTTCGGTCTGATTTATGCGACATTCGCACGTAAATCCAACAACATATTCCGCTCCGAAGTCGTCAAAACTTATTTTGCGATAATCGCGGTATGTTCCGTAGCGATTGCCGTAAGTATATATTCGGCAGGAATATACCCTACCGTCTGGTCGTCGCTTCGACAATCGGCATTTCAGTTCGTATCGCTTGTTTCGACTACCGGATTCGCGACCGTCGATACCAATCTGTGGACTCCGTTCGCTATCGTGCTGTTGATATCCGCATCTATAATATGCGCATGCGCAGGTTCGACATCGGGCGGTATAAAGGTCGATCGTCTGCTGCTTTTCATAAAAGTATTTGCTGCCCGACTGAAATTGCAGCAGCATCCTAACGCCATAATCAGAATCAGAGTAGACGGAATTTTGCAGGACGAATCGCAACTGCACTCCGTCGTGGTGTTCATTGTCATATATCTTTTCCTGATACTTGCCGGTACGGTAGTGAATACTATGTTCGGTCTCGATTTGATGACCGGTTTTTCATCGGCGGTCGCCTGCATCGGCAATGTCGGTCCCGGGTTCGGCGCAGTCGGTTCGATGAACAATTTTTCGGAGATTCCTGCCATATTGAAGTTGCAGAGCACGATACTGATGCTTATGGGGCGTTTGGAAATATTCGGATTTATTCAATTGCTGTTTATTAAATGGTGGCGATGAAAGTTTTATTCCATATAATATTGATAAGCGTCTGTATCGCATTCGATACGGATGCAATGGCTCGTGATAACGACAAAAAAGACGGGCTGCGCAGCGACAGCACCTATATCGCACTTGTTCGCAATATGGAGTCGGCAACAGCGCGGTGCGACTCTATCGTTCGGGAGATTTCGGCGTTGCGTACGAGGTATGCCGAGCGCGAGTCGGAACGGGAGTCGCTGGGCGCGCGTATAATCGCACTCGAAAGCGAATCGTATATCGCCAAGTCGAAATGCGATAAGGCTGCGGCGGCTTTGACCGAATACGAACGCAAATGGATGACCGACAATTTCGGCAAAGTACAGACGACCGGCGATACGGATGATGCGGCGTCGGGAAGCGGCGGGCGAATACCGGCTTCGAATACAGCGGCGAGAGAGGTCGCCAATTTGATTCGCAACGATTTCTTTGCCCGTGAACTCTCCGCACCCGATTATCGGATGTTGTGCGAGGCGCAGGATAAGGAGGCGGATGTCGCCGATGCCGTTAGCGAATACCGTAACGTATATGCCTCTATGATTGCCTTGCAGCGCGAATATCTGGAAGCGGAAACCGAATCGGTCGCCGACAGCATAATGCGAAAATTTTCGCTCGCACAGCAGTCTGCCGAACGGGAGGAGAGCGAAGTGGAACAGAACTGGACGGCGATGTACGACAACAAGATGTACATCTACAATTTGTTGATGGAGAAGTGCGGTCGCGGAGACATACTTGCCGAAACGGGACGGAAAACCGAGGAGATAGCGCAGAATATCGCCGACAGCCGGGGTGCGTATGCATCCGACGTTATTGCGGACTATTATTATCAGAAGCGCGGACTGCTCGATTACGAAATGAGAATCGCTTCGGCACTGGATCTCGTGTCTGCGAAAGATTCATTGGCACGCGTGGCAACCGAATTGAAGAATATAGATTACCGGGCAGGCAAAATAGTGTTGGAGAAGCGCAGTTTCATCGAGTACGAACCGTTGAAAGTGATACGTCCGACTATATACAACGCTCACAATCCGATTCCGCGAACCAAAATATACGAGCACGGAACGATATATCGTATCAGAATCGGGATATTCGCCAACCGGCCGAACCTTTCGGCATTGCGCGGCATTACCCCGCTTTCGCATACCGATGCCTACAACAACGGTCGCCATGCCTATTTCGTGGGGGGATTCCGCACCAAAAAGGACGCCGATGACGGTGTAGCATATCTTAAACGGCTCGGATTCAAGGATCCGAAAGTCGTTTTGTGGGTAGACGGGGAATATATCGTCGATCCTGCAAAATGGGCGGCTGAAAATACTGGCGCGTACAATATCGAAATATCGGGAGCGGCATCTCTGTCGGAACGAATCAGAGCGATAGCGACAGCCCGAAATGCCGATTGCGAATTTTCCCGTGTCGGCAACAAGTTCGTTATCGGCAAATTCGCGGACAAAGCCGCGGCAGACGATGTCGCGGTCAAGATTGCAGGGATAGACCCGCAATCGACCGTCGAGGTAGTGAAAGTAAAGAAACCTTAAAACTGGTATATTATGTTTTACATCATTCTTTTAATATTCTTGGGAGTGCTTTTCCTCGTTGCGGAACTGCTCCTTTTGCCGGGAATATCGATAGGTACGATATTGTCGCTCGTATGTTATGGCTGTGCGATATACCTCGCATTCGACGGTTACGGCACCTGTACCGGCGCGATAGTCGTCGCAGTCGTTTTGTTGTTGTCGCTGATAACGACGATGGTTTCACTGCGCGCCAAAACATGGCAGCGTTTTTCGCTGAAACAGGAGATAGATTCGAGCAGCATGCGGCATCCGGAGAACGAAATTTCGATAGGCACTCGCGGAATCTCGGTTTCGCGGCTCTCTCCTATGGGTAAAGTGGAAATCGGCGGAAAATCGTATGAGGCCAAATCCGTCGATGTCTATATCGAACAGAAGCAGCCTGTGGAGGTCGTAGGCTTCGACAACTTCGCAGTGATTGTCAAGAAAGCAGAATAAGACACCCGTAACAGAACTCAAAACCTTAAAACCAGATGAAACTATTGAATTTTTTTCTCGGCGCAGCAGCGATGACGGTATTGCTGCCCAATGCCGTGTTTGCAGGGAACAATCCCGAAGCGAATGCCGATGCCGTGGTGGTTGCCGGTAAAGCCCGATTTACCGTGCTTACGCCGCAGTTGATTCGAATGGAGTGGAGCGAAGACGGAGTTTTCGAGGACAGGGCGACATTGACTTTCGTAAATCGCAAACTGTCTGTTCCTGAATTCGATGTCGCGAACGGTCGGTCGAAAGTTACGATTAAAACATCGGACGTAAAACTTACTTATGTCAAGAACGGCAAGTTCTCGCCGGACAATCTGAAAGCCGAGTTCGTGCTCAACGGCGAAAAGGTCGTATGGCACTATGGCGATGCGGATTCGTTGAATCTTATGGGAACGACGCGTACGCTCGACCGCGCCGACGGTTGGAAACTCGGCAAGGAACCTATGGAAACGGGCATCGTTTCGCGAAGCGGCTGCGTTGCGGTCGATGATTCTGACAACCATATTCTCGAACCTGTGGATTCGCATTGGAAAGAGTGGGTGGCATGCCGGGCAAAGAAAGAGTATCAGGATATCTATCTTTTCGCATACGGTCATGACTACATGAAGGCGATTCACGATTATACGACTGTCGCAGGTGCCGTGCCGCTGCCTCCGAAATATGCATTCGGTTATTGGTGGAGCCGTTACTGGCAGTATTCAGATAACGAACTGCGCGATTTGATTGCGACGTTGCGCAGTCTCGATGTTCCTATCGACGTGTTGATTATAGACATGGACTGGCACGAAACGTGGAGTTTGCGCAAGAAAGATGCTCCGAAAGACGAATACGGAGAGCGTATAGGCTGGACAGGTTATACGTGGAAGGAGCAACTTTTCCCGTCGCCTGCCAATTTCTTGAAATGGTGCAGGAGCGAGAAACTGAAAACTTCGCTCAATCTTCATCCCGCATCGGGAATCCAGCCATACGAGAAGTGCTACGACGCGTTCGCTGCCGCCTACGGTTGGACGGACAAGGGCAAAAGCGTTCCGTTCCATATCGATGAACAAAAGTGGGCTGATGCATATTTCGATACGGTTCTCGGTCCTATGGAAAAGGACGGCATCGATTTTTGGTGGCTCGATTGGCAGCAGTGGCGCGAAAGCAAATTCACGGAGGGGCTCAGCAATACATTTTGGCTCAATCACGTATTCAATCACCACATGAGCGAATCGGTCGATACGCGGCCGATGATTTATCATCGCTGGGGAGGATTGGGTTCGCATCGTTATCAGGTCGGATTCTCCGGCGATACGAAAATTTCGTGGGAAACTCTCGATTTCCTGCCTTGGTTTACATCTACGGCATCGAACGTATGTTACGGATATTGGGGGCACGACATCGGCGGTCATGCATTCCGCACGGGCGAGTCGTATACCGAGCCGGAACTATATTTGCGATGGTTGCAGTACGGCGTATTTACTCCGATTTTCAAAACGCACTGCACCAAAAACGGCAATATCGAACGCCGTATCTGGAAATTCCCTGATCACATGTTCTATATGCGCGATGCCATCAGATTGCGCTACACCCTTGCACCTTATATATACAATGCAGCCCGCCGGACTTTCGATACCGGTATTTCGATGTGTCGTCCGATGTATTACTACTATCCCGAATGCGACGAAGCATACGACATGAAGCGTCAGTACATGTTCGGCGACGATTTGCTCGTAACATCGGTCGCATCGCGGGCAGACAAGACGACGGGGCTTGCCGCTTGCGAGATGTGGTTCCCCGAGGGCAAGTGGTTCGATTGCGTTTCGGGCGAACTGATAGAGGGCTCCTCTGTCAGGAATCTGCATTATACCATAGCGGAGAATCCGTACTATGCCCGTGCAGGCGCGATAATTCCGATGAATCCTAAAACTGTCCGCAACCTGCAAGACGAGTGCGACACGCTCGTATTGACGTTTATCCCGGGAGCGGACGGCGAGTTGTCGCTGTACGAGGATGACGGAATATCGAAGGACTATTCGGAAATGTTTGCGACGACGAATATCGCAAAACGCACCGACGGCAATACGATACGCATCGAGATAAATGCTCGCGAGGGTTCGTACAAGGATATGCCGGCAGAACGCAAATACGAATTGAGGCTGCCTGCGACATTCCCGCCCAAATGCGTAAAAGTGAATGGCAGTAAAATCGACTATGCCCGTTATGCCGCAGACAACGAATGGACTTATGACGGTTATACGCTCGCTCCGGTGATATATACCGGTATGCTCCCGTGCGACGAAAAGTGCGTTGTCGAAATCGAAATGAATGAAGGCGACATCGCCGACCAGCCTCGTCTTTACGGCAGACAGGGCATTTTCAACCGCTGTGTCGTTCTGACGCCGGAATTCAAGGCGAATTTCGCACTCAATTATGATCCGTGGACGATGCTGCCTGACGAATACATGAGTGTTTCGCAAGCGCCGAACTACATCACCGAATATCCTTTCGAGATTCGCAAATGGCTGAATCGCTACGATGAGAATATCGGCGAACTCGTTCCGTCGCTCGAAAAACTCGGTGTGCTCGACGCCGATTTCATAGCGCGTCTTAAAGCACAACTTACGAATGACAATTAAACCTTAAAAAATTTAAATTATGGATTTGGAACTCGGTATTATCGTTTTGGTCTCATTTCTGGGGCTTATAGCCGTTTGGCTGATATTCTATTTCATTCCTGTCGGACTGTGGTTCTCCGCGCTCGTATCGGGAGTGCATATTTCGCTGCTTCAACTCGTGTTGATGCGTTGGCGCAAGGTTCCGCCATCGGTTATCGTATCGTCGATGATCGAAGGTACGAAAGCAGGGCTGAAACTCAATCCGAACGAGTTGGAGGCGCATTATCTTGCCGGCGGAAACGTCCGCAATGTCGTGCATGCCCTCGTGTCGGCGCAGAAAGCGAGCATCATGCTCGATTTCAAGATGGCGACGGCTATCGACCTCGCCGGACGCGACGTATTCGAAGCCGTGCAGATGTCGGTGAATCCGAAAGTTATCAACACTCCGCCGGTAGCGGCAGTCGCGAAAGACGGTATTCAGTTGATTGCGAAAGCCCGTGTAACCGTCCGTGCGAATATCAAACAACTCGTAGGCGGTGCCGGCGAGGAGACTGTTCTGGCTCGTGTCGGCGAAGGTATCGTATCTTCCATCGGTTCGGCTGCGACGCATAAAATCGTGCTCGAAAATCCGGATTCCATCTCTCGCGTGGTACTCGAAAAGGGACTCGATGCCGGAACGGCATTCGAGATTCTCTCCATAGATATTGCCGACATCGATGTCGGAAAGAATATCGGTGCGCAGTTGCAGATGGATCAGGCAGACGCCGACAAGAATATCGCACAGGCGAAAGCGGAGGAACGCCGCGCAATGGCAGTCGCTCTCGAACAGGAGAACAAGGCGAAGGCACAGGATGCCCGCGCCAAGGTGATTCTTGCCGAAGCGGAAGTCCCGCTCGCAATGGCAGAAGCGTTCCGCAACGGCAATCTCGGCATAATGGATTACTACAAGATGAAGAACATCATGGCGGATACCCAGATGCGCGAATCAATTTCGAAGCCGGAGAAGAAATAAACAGTTCGTTCTATGCTTTTGGAAGATTTGACTTATGCTCTGACTTCATTCATAATGGAGTCGGAGCATAATTACGTTGCTTCGGATATGGCTATCGAGCCGACGGATGTCGGACAGCGCATGTACGACCCTCCGCTTGTCGCAGTCGGAGCGGCTGACGATCCCGAATGGGAGATAATGAAGCGTCCGGAGGCTGTCGGCGAATTGTTCCGTACACCGAAAGAGTGGCTGCCCGAGGCGGCGAGCGTGGTTTCCTATTTCGCGCCGTTCAGCGATTTCGTGGTCGAGGGCAACAAGGTCGATTCGGTCGATGTCGGCAACGGCTGGCTGTATGCGCGAATCGAAGGACAGGCATTTCTTACGGAGGTGAACCATTTTCTCGAACGCTGGTTGCGGGAACGCGGTTACAAGGCGTTTTCGCCGTATGCAAGCCCCGAATTCAAATACGTTTTCGCCGCCGGCACGAACGATGCGATTGCAAATAAATCGTTGAGTTATACGAGCAACTGGTCTGAACGTCATGTAGCGTATGTATGCGGACTCGGGACGTTCGGCTTGTCGAAAGGTCTTATTACCGAACGCGGTGTATGCGGACGCTTCGGCAGTGTGGTAACCGATGCCCTGCTGCCGGTAACCGAACGCAAATATTCCGGAATATACGACTACTGTACGATGTGCGGTGCGTGTGCGAACAGATGCCCTGCACAGGCAATCTCTTTGAAAACCGGAAAATCCCACCCCGTCTGTTCGTCGTATTTCGATACGCTGCGCGAAAAGTATGTGCCGCGGTTCGGTTGCGGAAAGTGTTATGTCCATGTTCCGTGCGAACGCGGAATACCCAAAAAGAGATAACCGGCATGTCGAATGCGGTTGTCGGGCAGGTCGCCGGCAGCCGCATTTTTTTTGCTGTCCGAAACATATCTTTTTCAAATATGCGAATCCCGGCGGGTAAAAAATTTTATCAGCCCGCTTTTAATACGCTTCTTCCGGTTCGGCGTCGTTTTGCATGACATCTTCCATATCGTCCCGCCAGCGCAGCGAGGCATGAGTGCCGTCGCAATAAGGCTTGTTCGATGACATGCCGCAACGGCACAGTACATTGCGGTTTCTTACCTCGTAGGCTTGCCCGTTTTCTCGTACTATCCGTATTCCGCCGCGAACCCACAATCCGCCGCTCGCTCCCAAGGCTTCGTCTTCGATTAGCCCCAAACTCGGTTCGTATGCGTATTCATAAGGTCTCCCGCTGTCGTTGTCCCATGCCGTCAGCCGTCCGCCCGGGCAAATCGACGCCTCGCGAACAGCCGAATTGCGGGCGCGGGGATTTTCAGACGACTCGACGAGCGACCATATGCCGCCGTCGGCATCGCAAAATCTTGCGAAAACGCAATATTTCGGATTGTCGGTTATCGAAATATCCTTGCCGGACGTGATTTCCGCATGGTCGAGCAATGCTTCTGCGGGTGAAGACAGTTCCGGATTCCAATTATGCTGCGTGTGCGTACCGTCGCAATACGGTTTGTCGTAAGATGCTCCGCATCGACACAATGCCGTCGGTTCGTCGTTTATCGGGAAATGACGGCCTTCGCGGAACTCCCGACTTTCACCCATGGCGTTCTGCACGATGAACCATTGAGCCAGCGGCGGTCGCCCGAAGACGAGGTAAGGCCCTTTTTCGGTGATAGTTATGCGAAGCCCGGAGCCCCTGTGCGCCGATTCTGTTTCGACTTTTTGTTTCGCCATATAATAAATGCAGTTAAAAACCGTTCGAAAATTGGCAACAATTATTCCCGACGGATGAATTGATGCCGGAAAATGTTGGAATATTCGCTACTTTTTGAGTACCTTTGCCATTTAGAGATATAAAAGACAAAATTGTATATATGAAAAAATTGAAATTTTTGTTGTGTTCGGTCGCTGCGATTGTCGGCTTGATTTCTTGCAACAAGCACGAGTCGTACAGCGTTGCGTTCCCTCAAACAGGTTTCTATTTCAAGTGGGGCGGCTCTGCGCAGACAGTCTCGTATTCGACGAACAATATTTCTTCCGTCGAAGTTACATCGGTCAGCGAGGGCTGGACGTGCGTCGTGAACAATTCGGCAAGAACCGTAACGATAACTCCGCCGGAAGATCCTGCCGATGACGAAAAACGCGAGAGCATGCGCACCGGAACGGCGAATATATCGGCGGTCTCGGATAAGGGGGATACCGCCAAATATGTTTTGACATTCCATATCCTCGATAATGCGGAGGTAAATCTCAACGCGAATGGCGAATATGCCAACTGTTATGTCGCGACAACTCCGTATGCGCTTTACACTTTCGATGCGAAAGCCGCCGGCAGCGGAATGAAGCGAATCGATACGGCGGATGTCGAGTTGCTGTGGCAGTCGAAAGCGGGACTGATTCAGCATCTGCATATGAACGACGACGGTACGGTTTCGTTCTTTATCGACCGTATGAGCGATGATGACGGCTATGTGATGGAAGACGGGAAATATGTTATTCCGAATGGAAATGCCGTTATCGCAGCCCTCGATTCGTCGGGTGCCGTAATATGGAGTTGGCATATATGGTCGATTCGCGAGAGTGCCGATCCGCGGTCTGCATACGACACTTACGCCAACGGGAAATCGTACATGAACAAGAACCTCGGAGCGTTCGGCAACAGCAATGGAGCGACTGACGATACCGATGCCATACACGATTCTTACGGTTTGTACTATCAGTGGGGACGCAAGGATCCGTTCGTACGCCCTTATTCTTATGATTGCGCGAACAATTACGACGAACGCATTTACGGTTCGACGGGCAGTACGATATACGTTCGCTTCGAGGAGACGAACGCCGCAGTCGGAACAGTGGAATATGCCGTTGCCAACCCGCTCACTTTCATTACGAACTCGGCTTGTGTAGCGGACGGAGGCGACGGTGTGGGCGACTGGCTCAACACGCCTGACGGCAGTTTGTGGCGTGATGGCGCAAAGAGCGATTACGACCCGTGTCCGGCAGGATGGCGAGTGCCGTCGAAAACCGATTTCGATGTACTTTCGCTTTCGCCGGAAGAGGATTCCAAAGATATCGATACCGCACGCAAACAGTTCGGATGGCGTTTGAGCGACGGGCAGAGCGAATATTTCTATACAGGTGCCGGGTACAGAAGTTATTATGACGGCGTAATCGCCAACATGAATCATAAGGACGGCATATATCCGTCGGTTCCCGAACCTTGGGAGGGCTATTACTGGACTGCCGGACAGTCTGGCGACGGGAAACAGTCGGTCTGCATGTATTTCGACCTCACGACGACGCGAACCGTAAACAAGTTCCATTTGAACTATCCGTCGAAACGGGCGAATGCTATGCAGATTCGCTGCGTGAAGATGCAGTAGTTGCGGAGACATCGACGGCGACATCGATTTTTACAGGGCATATCATTATGATATGCCCGTTTTTTGTACATTTGCGGTAATGAAAAGTGTAACCGATATATTTGCTGCGCTCGGCGACAGACTGTCCCGATTCGGAGAGAATGCCGTGTCGCGAAAGGCAATCGATGATGCGATTGCCGCCAACGAGTGGTTCGCGGAGGCGGATATTCGTTGTGCGGTCGATGCCATTCGCAGCCGGATGCTGCAACGCGATAAAATCGAAAGATGGCTGTCCGCCTACCCCGCCGTCCGGCATATCCCGAAGCGCGTGGCTGTCATTATGCCCGGCAATATTCCGCTCGTGGGTTATTTCGACTTGATGTGCGTCATTGCGAGCGGAAACATCCCGTGTGTGAAATATTCGAGCAAGGATACGGCGTTGATGGAGTATGTCGTGTCGCTGTTGCGCGAAATCGAGCCGGAACTGCGAATCGAAGATTTCGATAAATGTACGGCTGCGGATGCCGTAATCGCAACCGGCGGCGACAGTGCCAATCTCTATTTCGGCTCGGCGTTTGGGGATATTCCGCATCTGTTCCGCGGGAGCCGCCATTCGGTCGCCGTGCTGTCGGGAAATGAAACGCATGCGGATTTATGCGCTTTGGCGGACGATATTTTTCTGTATTCAGGCTTGGGCTGCCGCAATGTATCGCTTGTTTTCGTGCCGCGAGGATATGAATTGAGATTGCCTGCACGACGTATGTGCAGAGGATTCCACAATAATTATTTGCAATGCCGTGCAATGCTTACGATGCGCGGAACGGAGTTTTTCGATAGCGGAGAGGCGGTTTTCGTCCGCGGTGCAGCCGAATTTCCCGAATATGTCAGCCGCATAAATATTACGGAATACGACTCTTTGGACGAAGTCGCGGAGTGGCTGTCGGCGAATGACGAAAAATTGCAGTGCGTCGTATCTGCTGCTGCTGCGGTTCATCATCGGGCCGTCCCGTTCGGACAGGCGCAATATCCGTCGCTTGCGGACTATCCCGACAATGCGGATGTTATGGCGTTCATGCTGTCGGTTTCAATGCAAAAGTAGGATATTTTCATACCCTACTTTTGTCTTATATGCTATTTCATATACAATTTTGTAGTGGTCTTTTGTGTATTTGTATAAGATATACTCCCTGATGTATCGTATTGAATATAATCACATATACAATACTGATATTCTCCCGAATCGGAATATGTATATGTCCATACCGTTTTCGAGCCCAGATAATAGCCGACAGATAAATCATCATCAACGTATCCGTATTGTATTTTCTCTATAATCCATCCGTTATCGTTATAACGGTATTCGCATCTTTGAAGTACTTTTTCGGTTGATTTATTAATTGATTCCTCATACTCCAATCCCGGTTGCTTCCATGCGTCGAATTTGTGCGTATCGGCAGTCGGAGTTTTAGCTGCCGGAGCGTCGTCCTTGTCTTCGGCGCATGCCTGCATGGATAAACTTACGAACAGCCCCATGGCAAAGGCTGCAATCATCAAACATAATTTCTTAATCATAACTTTTTTGTTTTTGGCTCGTACGGTCCCGCATACGAAAATAATAAATAAAGGTTTCTGGCATATACATACAAAAAGCGTGGGACACAGCCTTATTCGTTTTCAAGGTATCGCCAAACACCCAACATCTAAATAAACACTATACCCACGCCGCATGGCGTGAACAATATTTATTCCCAGATGTTTCTAAAATTTGGCGATTTCTGAATACGAGAATAAACGCTAACGCATTTTATATGTATGTTTTAATTGCTTTTTGTTTATACCATAGGCAGTTCGTTTTGAGTTTTTATTGCTGCAAATATAGTGATTTGTGTCGATTCGGCAATAAATATCGGCTATTGACCGGTCTCGGGGGCATTATTTCAACTGAATTTCGTATATTTGTACAATAAATGCAAATTTCAAAACATGGTTTATATATGAAAAGATTTATTTTTTGTTTGCTCGCTGTCGCAGCCGTTTGTTCGGCTATGGCGCAGCCTCCGCGAGGAATGATGCCGCCGCAGGGGGCGCAGGATCAAGCCTCGGAACGCAGTATTGCCAAACGTTACGAACATGTGAAAAATGCGCTTGGAATGACCGACGAACAGATTGAAAAGTTCGCTCCCGTTTATTCTGCGTATCAACGCGAAATCCGAGGTATACACAAAGACCTGAAAACTCTGACGGATTCGTACAAAGATGAAACCATCGACGAGAAGACGGCATTCAGACTCGTTATGGCCCAACTCAATGCCGATGCCGATGTCATCCGTTGCAAAAAGGAGTACATGCGCGTTTTCAAGAATTATCTTACGCCGGATCAGATGTCCAAAATATTTCTTATCGAGAATCGTCCTCCGAGGAGACCGCATGGCGGCAGGCACGGAGAACATCCGGCACAGCAGCAATCCCGATAATCTAAAAAAGCCCGAGATGTCTCGGGCTTTTTTGTCAGATGTCGTGCGACAGCGACGGAGGGACGCAATCGCTTACGTCGAAATCGCCCCAGCGTTCGGCTATGGACGAAATCGTCGCCTGCAATTCGTCGGGATTATTGAGCGTTACGAGTTTTAAACGGGTCTCCTTGAAATTTGGCAAACCCTTGAAATAGTTCGATAAATGACGTCTTATTTCAAGTATTCCTACCCTTTCGCCCTTTATCTCTATGGATTTTGCAAGGTGCTCTTTCGCAATATCGACCCGCTCTGCGACGCTCGGCTGCGGCAGTGTTTCGCCGGTTTGCAGATAGTGCTTTACCTCGCGGAAAATCCATGGTCTGCCGTATGTCGCACGCCCTATCATCACGGCATCGACACCGTAGCGGTCGAACATCGATTTCGCCTTCTCGCCTGAATCTATGTCGCCGTTGCCGATAATCGGAATCCTTATGACCGGATTGTTTTTAACTTTGCCAATCAAAGTCCAGTCCGCTTCGCCGCGATATAATTGGGCGCGCGTGCGTCCGTGTATCGTCAGTGCCGCGATGCCGACATCCTGCAATCGCAGTGCGACCTCCTCTATGTTTTTCGATTCGTCGTCCCAGCCGAGTCTCGTCTTGACGGTTACCGGTTTGCCGACCGCCTGCACTATCCGGCGGGTCATTTCGACCATCAACGGAACGTCGCGCATCATTCCCGAGCCTGCACCGCGACCTGCGATTTTTTTCATCGGGCAGCCGAAATTGATGTCGATGACGTCGGGGTCGGCACTTTCGGCAATCTTGGCGGCTTCGACCATCGGCTCTATCATATTGCCGTAAATCTGAATGCCTACCGGACGTTCGAAGTCGCAGATATTCAGTTTCGCCCGCGATTTCCACGCGTCGCGTATCAGCCCGTCCGAAGATATGAATTCGGTATAGACCATATCCGCCCCGAATCTTTTGCACATGTATCGGAACGAAGGATCGGTTACGTCCTCCATTGGGGCGAGGAATACCGGATATTCGCCGAATTCGATGTCTCCGATTTTCATATATTGCCCTTTTTATAAATTTGATACGAATTCACCATATTCTGCCAGACTATATAGGCGGTCGGCGCGACGCTCGACAGCGGATTGAGAAACGACTGCGCCATCCACACTGCCAATACCGTATTTTTCTGACCGAGCGACTGTCCGCCGGCTATGCGGTCGCCGTAACGTGAGCCTATCAGACGACCCAATGCGAACTGGGCGATACAGATGACGAATGCGGCGATAGCGAGTATCGCTTCGGTCCCGCTTTCGGCTGCTCCGTGGTCGATGATGAACACGGTCGTTCGTCCGATGATGACGGCGAGCGAAACGAGCCAAAGATAGAACGATATCCTGCTGTGATTCGCTACCCATACGCCGACCGGTTTTATGCAGAATCGGCAGAACTGTCCGGCGACGAACGGTGCGATCAGCAGCGGTGCGATCTTCGACAATATCTGCCACAGCGAACATTCGCCGCTGCCCGTGAACGATATTATTACAGGAGCGAGCAGAGCCGTTGCGAGATTGCATATCAGACTGTAAGCCGCCATGGTTTCGATGTTCGCACCGAGCATTCCTCCGATGACTACCGCAGCCATGGCTATCGGGGCGAGTACGCATATCATCGCTCCCTGCGCAACGATTTCGTCGAGCGGTCGCAGTGCGTAATATACGGCGATACAACCGACCATTTGTGCCGTGAGCAGCCAAATATGCATCATACTCGGACGCATTTTGCGCACGTCTACGCGGCAGAACGTGAAAAACAGCATCAAAAAAATCAGCGACGGAGTGAGCATGTGTCCGCTCCACTCGTCGATTGCCGTTATCTGACGACATAAAAGCGCGCCGACGACCATTCCCATCGGCATCGATGCGGTTTTCAGCGTATGCGGGGAGAGGTGCATCATTTTATGACAGCAACTCTTTTACTTTGGCGGCTATCTCCTTGCCGTCGGCTTTGCCGGCGAGGCTCTTGGATGCGATGCCCATGACCTTGCCCATCTCTTTCATGGATGTCGCGCCCGATTCTGCGATTATGGCCTTTACCGCGTCGGTGAGTTCCGCTGCGGTCATCTGTTTGGGCAGGAACTCCTGCATCGCTGCCACCTGTCCCAACTCCTCGTCTGCGAGATCCTTGCGGTTCTGGGATTTGTAGAGTTCGGCGGAGTCCGTGCCCTGCTTGGCGAGTTTGGAGATAATCCTGATTACGTCGGCATCGGGCAGTTCGTCAATGGATGCACCTGACGTTTTCGCCTCGATGATGCATTTTTTGATGTTGCGCAGTGCGCTGAGCCTTACCGTGTCTTTTGCTTTCATGGCATCCATGATGCCTTTTGAAATCTCTTTTTCCAATGACATGTTTATATACTGTTAATGGTTGTTATTCTATACCGTCGAAGATATACGGCGCATATTTGCAGCCGTCGCGGTCGTATACTTTCCGCAGCGTGTTCAGACGTTTTTTGAAATCTTCGTAATTCTTGCGGTCGTAAGCCCATCCGACCTCGGCGAGCGCAGCCAGTCGCGGCAGAAGCATGTGCTGCACGTGGTCGAAATCTGGGATGTATTCCGTCCACAGATTGACCTGAACACCGGTGATGTGACTCCGCTCCTCGCCGTTCAACCCGGCATACGGATCGAGCGAATATACTTTCGCTACCGTAACCGGTCTGCTGCCGTTGGCAAGCGGCTCTCTGTTCCCGATCGGGTTGTATGTCTGGTAGTAATCTATATAACAGTGCGTATTTGGCGTCATGATGACGTTATTGCCGAGTTTCGCAGCGGCGATGCCGCCTTTCGCCCCGCGCCACGACATGATGGTCGCGCTTTTGGTTATTCCGCCCTGCAAAATCTCGTCCCAGCCGATAACGCTGCGACCGTGGCCGTTCAGCCACCGCTCGATTCGCTTCATGAAATAACTCTGCAACTCCGCTTCGTCCTTCAAACCCTCTTCGGCGATTCTCTTTTGGCATGATTCGCACGCTTTCCATGCCTTTTTCGGACACTCGTCGCCGCCGATATGGATGTATTTCGACGGGAAGAGTTCGATTACTTCGGACAGGACGTTTTCCAGAAACTCGAACGTACTCTCTTTGCCTGCGCAAAATACCTCTTCGCTGATTCCCCATTTCGTGCGGACGCTGTATGGACCGCCGCTGCATCCGAGCCAAGGATAGGTCGATAATGCGGCGACGCCGTGCCCCGGCATTTCGATTTCGGGAATCACTTCGATATAGCGTTCAGCCGCATATTTTACGATTTCGCGAATCTCGTCCTGCGTGAATATGCCGCCGTAAGGTTTGCCGTCGTATTCGGCAGAATGTTTAGAATGCTTGTACCTCCCAATGATAGTTTCGCTGCGCATCGCACCGATTCGGGACAGTTCCGGATACCTCTTTATCTCGATTCGCCATCCCTGATCATCCGTCAGGTGCCAATGAAACCGGTTGATTTTGTGCAGTGCGAGAATATCTATATATTTCTTTACTTCATCTACCGAGAATATATGCCGGCATACGTCGAGCATCGCTCCGCGATAGCCGAAAAACGGTGTGTCATTAATTGACACGAACGGCAGTTTTACGCCCTTGCCCGTGTGCGGTCCTGCAACGATTAACTGTTTGAGACTCTGCAAACCGTAGAAAACCGCCTTCGGAGACCCTCCCGAAATTTCTACCCCCGACCTGCCGACATGCAGCGTGTACGCCTCCTCTTTCAGCAACGACGACAAACCGAGACGTATCGATTTTCTGATATCTCTGTCGGTTATATCGAGCGATTTCCCGAAATCGGCTTTCATGTCTTCTGCGAATATTTTAGCGGGTGCTGCAAGACTTTCGCTTGCGACGACGATGGGCGTATTCGCCGTAATCGTGAACGATCCGGCACCGACCTCTGTCGATGTCGGCTTCGGAATTATGTCTATACTGCGGTTTGCTGCATGGGCATTCGCCATAACGAGCAGTACGGTGATGACAGATACTAATCTTTTCATTGAGATGATGGTTTATTGTTCGTTATGTTTCAGAAAATTCATAATGTCTCGCAGCAGCGTATCGCGAGAGTCTTCGTCGGTTATGGATTCGAACGGAAATCCCATGACGAATGTCGAATACCTGCCACGATAACCGGTCGCAGCAGGTAATCCGCTGCTCGGGTAACGCATCATTTCGTATGCTCCCGCACCTGCCGCCGCTATCGCATCGGTCGAATTTACGGTGTAACATTTCGGCGAATACTCGGCACAGAAAGCGTAGTCCTGCGGAGCAAGTCCGAAAGGATTGCTGTGTATGTCTGTCGTAACTGTCGGAATGCATGCCGCTTCGGCTGTGATGAAATCGAAATGGAGGATGTCTCTTGCAAAATCGGCATCGCTTTTTTGCGATTCGCTGCCCTCGAAAAGGTCTGTACCCAAATATGCCCCCGAGACGAACAATGCCCCGCCGCGGTTGAGATAATCGGTGATAACGGATTGTAATTCCGATGAGAAGCATTTGTATTTCGGCGGAAACTTGCCGCATCCGGTTTTGGTGGTGCGCTGCTTGCCCATGATTAAGTTTACGGCGTCGTATCGCGATAATTCCACCTCGGAACGCTCGACCGCACGGACGCTCGACGATGCGAACGAGTATCCTGCCTTCACCAAACTTTTGCCGTAAAGGTACGGGTAATCGAACGTATTGCCGCCGACCGTTTCCCCCTCCCGGTCGATAAACGATGCGCCAAATGCTTTGCAGTCATTCTTTTCCCGTCTCAATCCGGTATCGAAAACCCGTTGCTCGCCGACAAATGCGACGTCGCGCAGGTATGCCGCCCCGCTGTCGAAATCGTTGTGGAATCCCGATTCGTCGTTCTCGGGGGCGGAAACCCGGTCGAATCCGTTTACGACCATCGTTTTGCCGGCAGAATCATTCAGTATGCAGGCTGCCAGCGTTTCGCTCGGGAAACTTTCACCGCCGTCGTTTATGGCGGTTATTCTGTAACTGTAAATAACGGACTGTTTCTGCCTGACAACCACCGTAGTATCGTTTATTACCCGTCCGTTGTCGAATCCTCCGTCGCCGATGCGGGTATACAGTACGTACGCTTTTGGCTTTGCCGTAACTTCGAGCGAATCGCTAACCGGAGACCATGCGAGCGTTATTTCGTCGCTGCCGGTTATTCGGGTCGAAAATGCTTCGACGGGGAGCGGAGCGACGCAGTACGGCACGCCGTATTGCGTCGAAATGTGGCGCAATACGGCTTTGTATATCGCGCGCGCAACCGTAAATTTGAAATTCGGGTCGTGCCCGTAACGCATGTCGGCGAGATTCTGATGCGACAGCAGTTCGAGCAGCATTGCCGGAACTGACGGAACCCGCGCCTCGAAATAGGAGCGGTTCCACATTCCGCGGCGAGTCCATTCGGGATCGAAGCCGCGTCGGATGTCGTCGGTAATCTGCGTCATTACGAGGTCGGTAAGGTCTCGTGAGCGATAGCGGCTGACTTTGCCTTCGAATCGGCCTTTATTGAATCGGGTGAAAAATATTCCGAGAGTTCCTATCGTGGTGTCGTCGTCGGTTATTCCGGCATCGGAATGGAACGCGAGCGACATGTCGATAGGTATCCCGAGACCATCTCTTTTCGGAAGCCGTTCGGAGCCGCCCATCAACGTATTTACCCATTCGCCGCGCGACATGTAATCGTCCTTGTAGTCGTCAGCGTCGTTCTTCGGGCTGTAAATGGCATGGTCGAATCCCGCCCACTGCAACCAGTATCGTGCACCTTCGCAATATCTCGGCATGCCGCTCGTCGCAGGCGAGTATTCCATGCCGTCCACCCGCAGCGAATCGCATGCCGTGCGGGCGATATTGCCGTATCCTCCGCCAATCTTGACTGCATCGGCGCAGACGAATCGCCCTTTTCGGTTCGAGCGGTTCGATAGCGAAACTGCCGGCACATTGCTGCCTTTTGCGAATTTGAACGTACCGAGATATATCCATGTGCCGCCGCCGATACACTGGTTTACCCGGAACCGGCTCTCGCCTCCGGCATGTTTTACCGTATAAACGGCATTGTCGGTGCTTCTCGGCAGGCTGCGATACGAAACGTATACCGCATAGTCGCCGGTCTCGGGAATCGATACGCTCCACGTCGCCGTGCTCTCTTCTCCATCGACGACCGTTGCAGCGATTCTGCTCGTGCCGTCGGCAAAAGGATTCTCGCCGGACAGGTATTCACTTTTTTTGTGCGCGAATCCCATGTCGAGTGTCGTCCAGTGACGGAATCCGTCGTGTTCTTCGTATGAAGATTCGCAATCTATGCCTTCGTCGTTGTCGGCGATAAGTTCTGTCGTCTGGAAATCGCGTTCACGCGGCATCAGAACGTTCGCACCTGCATTTTCGAGCATCGGAACGAGATATGGCAGTACGAAACTTTGCGTAAACAGGTCTTCGACGGTTTGCCATAACAGCGACCTCTGCCACCGCCACTCGTTTCTCTTTTGGTCGAAATATCTGCCGTGGCTCTGCCATAATGCGATATGGCGACCTTCGAGCCCGTTGTCTATTTCGAACGGACGCGACTCTCTCCTTACGAGTTGTCCGCCTTTCGAGCCGTTGGTGAATGTCTTCTCTCCGCGAATGTCGGTGCGGTAATAGAACGGAATCAGTTCGTTGAGCGGTTTTTTGTCGGCGACAATCTCTATTTCGTATTTGCGATACCGCTCCGGCAGCAGAAGCCGCACCGAATCGTAAATGGATTGCAACCGGTCTTCGCGCATCGGATAATACGACATCCCAATCGACGTGTCGATGCGCAGTTTGTCCTTTTTTGCCGAGATGCCGATAACTTTTATCGGACAACGTCTGACCTCACGTTCGGAGATTCTCGTCAGCATATTGCCCATTTCGCATTTCAATTCATCGCACGTCAAGTTCTGCGAAGCGACCGTTGAGACGGAAAATATTGCCGATATTGCAGTTATAAGGGTTTTGCCCGTCAGAAGTTTCATCGATTCAATATAGTTGCATAAAACGATACAAAGATACGAATAAGTCGAATGCAAAAGCAAATAAATTTTGCATTGCTCTCTCTTATTCGTATCTTTGTCATAAAGAAAACGGTTTATCATGATTCTTAAATTCAGAATGCTCAGCGACGAAAACGATAATTTCGTTCGCGATTTCGAGGTGATGCCCGATATGACTTTGGCGGAACTGCACGATTTCATAATCGAATCGCTCGGCTACGACAACTGCATGACCTCGTTTTTTACTGCCGATGACCATTGGAACAGATTGCGCGAATTCACATTGGTGAACATGGGCGATACGGATTCGGATGCCGCTCCGATTCCGATGTCGGACATAACCGTCGCCGAACTTGTGGTCGCCGAGCAGAATCGCCTGATTTATCAGTTCGACATGTTCGCCGATCGCGCTTACTATCTCGAACTCGTGAATGCGTCCGACCCGAACCCCGAACTTTCGTATCCGCGTGTCGCGTTCGAGCATTCGTCGGTGCCGGACCAGTACGACCCCGATGCGGTACATTCCGACGAAGAGTCGATATTCGAGGAGATGATGGGCGAATTCGGAGATTTCGAGGGCGACGACAATTACGATGATGAGTACTAAACGGCGGCTTATCGTCATAGCGGGTGCCACCGGCTCGGGCAAAACCGATTTGAGCATCGAAATCGCACGTCATTACGGTGCGCCGATAATATCTGCCGATTCGCGACAGATATACAAAGGTATGGCTATCGGTACCGCACAGCCGACCTGCGAGCAGTTGCAGTCCGTCGAGCATCACTTTATCGCCTGCTTCGATGTAACGCAGGAGTTCAACTGCGGCGAATTCGAGAAACGGGCTTTGGAGTTGCTCGACGATTTGTTCGAACGCACCGGGACCGTGGTCGCTGTCGGCGGTTCGGGACTGTACATAAAGGCTTTGTGCGAGGGAATGGACGACTTGCCGGAGGCGGATAAAGAGTTGCGCGACGCTTTGACGAAACAGTATGAAGCGGAGGGGCTCGAACCGCTGGCGGACGAGTTGAAACGGCTCGACCCGCTTTATTGCGAAAGAGCCGATCTTAACAATCCTGCACGTGTTTTGAGAGCATTGGAAGTTTGTCGCAGAACTGGAAGACCCTACTCGTCGTTCCGCAAGGGTGTGCGAAAACCGAGAAATTTCGATATTATAAAGATAGGTATTGCGATGCCGCGCGATGTGCTTTACGACCGCATCGATCGCCGTGTCGATATGATGATAGCCGCAGGGTTGGAAGCGGAAGCCGAAGCGTTGCTGCCGTATCGAAAGTGCAATTCGCTGCATACCGTCGGTTACAGCGAAATGTTCGAGATGTTCGACGGTAAAATTTCGTTCGATGAAGCGGTGGAATCGATAAAGCGCAATTCGCGGCGTTATGCAAAACGTCAGATTACATGGTTCGGTCGCGATGCCGAAATAAAGTGGTTCGCTCCCGGTGCCGCATCGGAAATCGTGGAATATATCGATTCGCAATTTGGATAATAGGATATAAAATACTACATTTGCACCGCTTTCGCTTTTTGTGAGACAAGGGCTCGGATGGTGGAACAGGTAGACACGCCGGACTTAAAATCCTGTGGGCAGCAATGCCCGTGCGGGTTCGATTCCCGCTCCGAGTACAATGTTAAGCCGATAACACGTTAATATATAGTCGGTTATACGCCTAACGCTTTTTGTCATCTTTTTGTCATCGATTCAATGGTTACGATATGTAATCGAAAATGACGGATTCGGTTATAATTCGAACATTTTTGTTGTCTATATTCGAAAATATGTATTATATTTGCATCGTCATTGAAGGTCGGCTGTCCGGTCGATCGGTAAATCAATAAAGACGTATAACAAAAAAGGGAAAATATGCAGGAATTAGTTGCCTTGAAAGGCAAGACAGTTGCGGAATTGCGCGAAATTGCGAAAGCGTTGGGAATTCAAAGCGCGGGTCTGTCCAAAAAAAATATTATTGCGAAGATTGTCGGCGACAGTGCCGATAGCGAGCAGGCGGTCAAGTCGGAACCGGTGAATGAGGAGCGACCGAAAAGAGGTCGCCGTCCGAGAGTTTCGGGAGTGAAAGTCGGTGGAAATACGGTGCGCAAGAGCGAGGAGCAGACTGCTGCCGAAACAGTCGAAGCCCCGAAGAATGTCGCATCGGAACCGGTCAAGACGGAGGTTGCGGCGGATGTTCCGGTCGTACCGAAACGCCGCGGTCGCAAACCTAAAAATGCGGTTCAGCAGATATTGCCTGAGGTCGCGCCCGAATCGGAGGCGAGGGTTGAAGAACCGGCACAGGAAAACGCGAATCCGCTCCCGAAGGTTGAAGAAGAGCGTTTCGAGGCATCGGCAATCAACGAACAGCGGGATGACAAGGTAATAACGAAAGACGATTTCGCGGCGGAAATCATCGGCGAGGGCGTGTTGGAGATTATTCCGGACGGATACGGCTTCCTGCGTTCGGCGGATTACAACTATCTGAACTCGCCGGACGATATTTATGTTTCGCCGTCGCAAATCAAACTTTTCGGCTTGAAAGCGGGCGATACGGTGTGCGGCATCATTCGTCCGCCGAAGGAGGGCGAAAAGTATTTCCCGCTCGTGCGCGTTACCGAAATCAACGGTCTCGACCCCGAATTTATCCGCGATCGCGTACAGTTCGAATTCATGACTCCGCTGTTTCCGAGTGAGAAATTCAACCTGACTGGCAACGGGCACAATACCCTGTCGAACCGTATTGTCGATTTGTTTTCGCCAATCGGCAAGGGTCAGCGGGCATTGATCGTCGCACAGCCGAAAACCGGAAAAACGGTGCTGTTGCAGGGAATAGCCAATGCCATCGCGGACAATCATCCGGAGGTATACATGATAGTTCTGCTTATCGACGAGCGTCCGGAGGAGGTTACCGAAATGGCTCGAAACGTGAAGGCGGAGGTTGTCGCATCCACGTTCGACGAGCAGGCCACACGACATGTCAAGGTTGCCGAAATGGTGCTCGAAAAGGCTAAACGAATGGTCGAATGCGGTCATGATGTCGTGATTCTGCTCGACTCGATTACGCGTCTTGCACGCGCCTACAACTCGGTACAGCCGGCATCGGGCAAGGTGCTTTCGGGCGGTGTCGATGCCAATGCGCTGCATAAGCCGAAGCGTTTCTTCGGCGCAGCGCGAAATACCGAGGAGAAGGGTTCGCTTACGATTATCGCTACGGCATTGATCGATACCGGTTCTAAAATGGATGAGGTGATTTTCGAGGAGTTCAAGGGTACGGGCAACATGGAGTTGCAACTCGACCGCAAACTTGCCAACAAACGAATATACCCTGCCGTCGATGTCGTCGCGTCGGGTACTCGCCGTGAGGATTTGCTGCTCTCGAAAGAGGTAATGAACCGTACGTGGGTGCTTCGCAAATACCTGTCGGATATGACGACCGTCGAGGCTATGGAGTTCCTCCAAAAGCAGATGAACATGACGAAATCGAACGAGGAGTTCCTCGCGACGATGAACCAATAAAATATACCGGCTATGAAAAGATTGCTGATCCTGATTTGTGCCGTTGCGGTAAATTTGACCTCGTTCGGCTGGGGGCAGAAGGGGCACGACACGGTAGCCTATATCGCCGAATGCAACCTTGCGCCGGAGGTGTACCGCAAGGTCGTGCAGGCTCTCGGCAATCATTCGCTCGTCTATTATGCCAACTGGATGGATAATGCGAGTTACACGCCCGAATACCGTTATACCAAGACATGGCACTATGCCAATGTCGATAAGGGTTTCACATACGAAACCATGGCGAAAAACGAGAAGGGCGATGCCGTTACGGCGATAAATGAAATAGTCGCGAAACTGAAAAGCGGCAAACTGACGCCGGAACAGGAGAATATCAATCTCCGTTTTCTGATTCATCTGGTCGGGGACATTCATGCGCCGATGCATGCCGGACATTTGAGCGATTTGGGCGGAAATAAGATTATGATAAAATTTTTCGGCCGCAAAAAGAAACTGCATTCGATTTGGGATACCGACCTCGTAGAGTTTTCGCACAAATGGAGTTATACGGAATGGCAGCAGCAACTCGACCGTCTGTGTTCGCCGGAGGACAAGGCAGCGATAGCGACCGGAAAGCCGGCAGACTGGTTGAACGAAAGTCAGGAAATCGCTGCCGACATATACATAAATACGCCTGCCAAAACGAAAGTTTCGTTCGGCTATGTCGCATACTATGCGCCGGTAATCGAGAAACGCCTGCTGGCTGGCGGTCTGCGTCTCGCGAAGTTGCTCAACGAAATATACGGCGGCGGTTGCGAGTAACCGCGGTTCGAACAAACCGAACGGGTCGGATTCGTGAAAGAGTCCGACCCGTTCGGTTTTTAGTGAACTTTGAGTGCGTCTATCGCCTTGTCGTAATCCGGTTCCTGCGATATTTCCGGTACGAGTTCGGCGTATGCCACCCTGCCGTCCTTGTCTATTACGACTACTGCGCGGGCGAGCAGCCCTGCAAGCGCACCGTCTTTCATCTTCAAGCCGTAATCCTCGGCGAAACCGAGGTCGCGGAAATCGGATGCCGGAACGACATTCTCTATGCCGTTCGTCGTGCAGAACCGTTCGTGCGCAAACGGGAGATCCCGCGATACTGCGATTACCACCGTGTCGGGCAGGGATGCGGCCCGTGAGTTGAACTGACGCACCGACATCGCGCATACTTTCGTGTCGAGGCTCGGAAATATATTCAGAATTACACGCTTTCCTTTGAAATCATCGAGCGTGAGCGTCGAGAGATCCGTCTTCACCAGTTCGAAATCAGGTGCCTTCGAGCCGACCTTTACGAATTCGCCGGTCAATGATACCGGTTCGCCTTTGAGTTTCGTCGTTGCCATAACTTTATATCTTTTTGTTGTGCGGTTACGGCAATTTCTTTGCCATTTTATCTCAATCTGTGTTCGGCGAAATGCGGCGTTACACGTTGAATGAAGAATACGAGCGAAACCGATATCAGTATCGCCCCTACCGCATAACAGCAGGCGTATCCCGATTCGGACAATACCCCGCCGAACAGCATTCCGCATCCTATGCCGACATCCCAGCCGGTAAGATAGGTGGCATTGGCGGTAGCCCTCATCGAATTGGGGGCAAGATCGATGAAGAGCGTATTGAATGCCGGAAACATCGTCCCGAAGCCGTAGCCGAACAGAAATGCCGAGATGAAATATATCGCATATCCTGCCGTGATGCTCCATGCTGCGACCGCAGACAATGCGACCTCGCCGACAGCCCCGGCAAGGGCTATCATTATTCCGAGACGGATAGTCCGGGTGATGAATCCGCGGTCTACCATGCGCCCCGAATGCAGACGCGATGCGATAAGCCCTGCCGCCATGACCGAGAAAAACAGACCGGAGTTGGAGGCGATGCCCGATTCCATTGCATACATGGCGATATAGTTCGTAGTCATGCCGTAAGGAATCGACAACATGAACAGCGAAATGCAGGCGGGAATACCTTTCGTAAGGAAAAACCTGTCGAGCGACATTATCTTCGGCGGTCGTTCGGCAATCGTTTTTTTAGGAGGTCTTACCGACGATGCGAATACCAGTCCCGTAATTCCGGCAATGAGCGATGTCGAAAACAGCGCGGCGTAGTTGCCGGATTCCATGATGAAAAGCCCCGCCATCGGACCGAATGCCATTGCGAGGTTTCCCATTACGCCGAAATAACCGAGCCCTTCTCCTCTGCGCGACGACGGCATTACGTCGATCACAAGCGTATTTCCGGCTGTCGTAAGGGTTCCGAACGTGAAGCCGTGAATTATGCGCAGCATGATGAATGTCGCGAGCGACGACGTAACGAAGAAATAGCCGAGGAATGTCGCGACGAAGAGCGCGTAAGCCGTGATGTACACCTTCTTGCGAGGCAGCGTGTCTGCAATGAATCCGGCGAAGGGACGGACGCTCAATACCGCGATGACGTAGCACGACAGCACGATGCCCGTCATCGTATGACCTATGCCGAAGACCGATTCGAGGTAAAACGGCAGCGTCGGTACGAGAATGAAAAATGAGAACGACATCATGAATGCCGCGATGCAGACGAATATATAATTGCAGGTCCAAAGCCTTTCTTTCGCTTCGCTCATATCCCGGTCTTTTTAGGCACCGCAAAAGTAGTCAAAATTTCATAACCGTGTATCGCGAATGCGGATTCTGCCCTTTACGGGAGTTTTCGCAACCGCATATATCAAACCGCCGAAGGTCCGATATGCGCCTGTCCGTATTCGGCATATTCTTTGCTCCGGGGATGCGCTGAAAATGCAGCAATCCATATACCGCTGACGTTCCGAGGTATGTTTTATAAAAGTCTGTCGCTCATAAATGCAGCCATGACTCTCGATAAGATATCGTTTATCGCATTAATTTGCATATACACAGTATAATACGCTGAAAATTAACTTAAAATTTTTATGTGGGAAGGTATTTTTATATAAAATAAAGCCTAAAATCATTTGGTATTCAATAAATTTTAATTATATTTGCATTCATTGAAGGGAATTTATCGTATATAAATATGCGGAATCCCCTTTTGTTTAGGAGCAATGGTATTTAATCGGTAAGTGTGTCGGGGCACTAATATTGGTGGGATAAGGAGATAATGTATATTAAGAAATATATCGCATTATTTTATGTTATACTTGTTGCTTGCAACAATTTATCTGCGCAGGAAGTAAGGGACTCTGTCAAAATTCATTTCAGACAGGGTCGCTCCGAACTCGATTTGACCGTAAAGGACAACGAAAACGCACTGGAACGCATATCCGACAGTGTGAAAACGAGTTATGTGGATTCCATATATATTCTGAAACGAATCAATATTGTCGGCTGCGCCTCCCCCGAAGGCAGTATTGCGCTCAATAAGCGATTGTCGCAGAAACGGGCGGATGCGCTGTTCGATTATCTGTCCGCATACGGTTCATTGCCCGATTCTCTTAAAACTTTCACGTACAGGGGACGCGACTGGGCGGGGCTGCTCGATATGGCAGAGAAAGACGGCAACGTGCCCTATCGGGAAGACGTCGTCGCTTTTCTTCGCGATGTGGTGGCGAGATGCGAGAATGGAGAAAACGAATCGGACAGGAACCTCGCGAGATTGATGCGCCTCAAAAACGGGCAGCCTTACAATTATATGTATCGCAAGTTGTTTCCGGAACTCCGCGCATCGCAGTTGATATTGACGTATTGCAAAATTCAGAATCCTGTCAGGATACCTGCCATGAATCCCGAATTTCGCATGCCTGAGCCGGTTTTGCCCGAACTGCCCGAATTGGAAATAAAACCGTTCTCCGCTGCACCGCACACTCCTGTCAAACCGTTTTATATGGCGTTGAAAACCAACATGCTCTTCGATGCTCTGTTGGTGCCCAATGCCGGAATCGAATTTTATCTCGGCAGGAATTTCAGTATCGGGGTCAATTGGATGTATGCATGGTGGAACAGCGACCGCATACACTGGTATCTGAGAACTTACGGCGGCGATATAGCATTGCGCAAATGGCTCGGACGCAGAGCGAAGGAGAAGCCTCTGACGGGGCATCATATAGGCATATACGGTCAGGCCGTTACCTACGACTTTGAAAAGGGAGGTCGCGGAATAATCGGCGGCGAACCCGGCGGAACGCTGTTCGACAGGTGCAATTACGCCGTCGGTGTCGAATACGGTTATTCGCTGCCTGTCGCCCGCCGGTTGAATATCGATTTTACTGTCGGCGTGGGCTATCTGGGCGGAAAATACTATGAGTATCTGCCGATAGACAACTGTTATGTATGGCAGGCGACCAAGTCCCGCCGCTATTTCGGACCTACCAAAGCGGAGGTGTCGCTCGTGTGGCTGCTCGGCAGAGGCAATGTCAATAAGATGAAAGGAGGTAAACGATGAAACACCGAATTACCCCCCCCCGCCAGATTTGCCTTATTGCACTTGCAATCAGCCTGTTAGTCTCCTGTACCCACAAGGAGTTGTGCTACCGGCACCCGCATACTGCCAATGTCCGCATAAATGTTGATTGGAGCGAATTCGAGCCTTACGAGAAGCCTACCGGCATGACGCTCAAACTGTACCCGGGCATCGACATTTCCGACGAACAGACCCGGGACGATATGGTTTCGCCCGGAACGACCGCATCGTCGGGCGGCGTCGTTACTCATCTTACGAATACCACTTCGCATGCCGTGTTGAGTTTGCCGGCGAACGACTATCACGTATTGGTGTTCAACCAATCGACAACCGAATTCGGCTCATTCTCGTTCCGCGATATGGATGACAGGGAGTCGGCTGTCGTCGTTATGCAGTACCAGTCCCGCTGGTACAGCAGCACCCGTACGGGCGAGAGCGACGTGGCGACAAGCCCCGAGTGGCTCGGTGTCGGAAATTTCGAGGGTGCGCGGGTTACGCAAGCCATGGTCGATGCCGAAGTGGACAGCGCGATAACGGGCATGCCGATAACCGAACATCCCGTCATCGCCGATATCACCCCGCACAATGTCATATACACCGTCAAAGTGCGCATACATATTAATAATATATATAACCTTCGCTCGGCGCGTGCCTCAATGACGGGTATGGCGGAGGGATATCAACTGACGCGCAAACAGCGGCTCTCGACGGAGGTTACGCACCTTATCGAGCGATGGAGCATGACGCAGGACGCCGCCGACCCTGCGAAAGGCTATATCGATGCCTCGTTCACCTGTTTCGGATTGCCGAACGACCACGCGGCGACAGCCGGGGAAAATCTGCTGACCCTCGATGCCCTGCTCGTGGACAACAAGACCATCGAGACCTTTGCGTTCGACATGGGAGACCGTTTCGTGCTCGACGACAGCGACCCGAACCGCATGACATACTCGGTTGTCATTACAGACCCCGTTACATTGAGCGATGTGAAGCCTGACGGCGGTTCGGGCTGCGGATTCGATGTTACGATCGAAGACTGGGGCGATGAAATCAATCAGGATATTCCAATGTAAAAACTTATAAAATTAACTTTTTAATTAATCATCAAAAACTTTACAGCAATGAGAAAGAATCTTATTTTATCGGCAATGACATTCGCAGCATTGGCATTCGTCGGATGTGCACAGGACGACATGGTAACCCAGTCCGACTCTGTGAACGATGCAATCGAATTCGGCACCTACTTGGGACGCGATGCACAGACGCGTGCTCACACAGCAGCACTCTTAGATGTCCAAACAAACCATTTCGGCGTATATGCATACTATACGTTCGACCAGAATTTTGATTCCGCCAATCCGGGAACGCCAAATTTCATGAACAACCAAGAAGTTACGTGGAGCAACCCCAATTGGACTTATACCCCTATAAAGTATTGGCCGAACAACACGGGAGACAAAATAACATTTTTTGCCTATACTCCGTACGATGCAGCCAATACGGCTGATGCCGGTTCGCTTCCATCTGTACAATTTACGGTTGATGGAACAGTTACTGCGCAGAAAGACCTGCTTTATGCCGAAAATAACAACGTTGATTTAGCAAAGAAGCAACTTAACGACAAAGTAACTTTTAACTTCAAACACGCTCTCTCGCGTATCGGCTTTACCGTACAGGGCGCAATAGACA
>CAYRSF010000018.1:0-3086 GCA_964427035.1 uncultured Alistipes sp. | reverse complement strand
ATTCTCCTTGTCGAACAGAATATGCAGACCCTCGAACGACGCATCGTACGGCGTCATGCAGCAATAGTAAAGCGGTATGGTATGCATACCCTGCTCAGGCATATCCTGCTGTGTAAGCACGACGGTGAGTTCGCGCGCACGGTCGTTGCGGTAATTGAAGAAAATCACCATATCGTCAGGCTTGATGGTTCCGACAGCCTTGCCGTCGGCATCCACATGAACGATAGGCTTCACGAACTCGTCGGTAACGCCTTCGTCGTACGATTTCTGCATTGCAGCCGCCATGTCCTCGGCTTTTTCGCCGACACCGTCCACAAGGCAGTCGTAAGCGATTTTAATACGCTCCCAACGCTTGTCGCGGTCCATTGCATAGTAACGACCTATAATCGAAGCGATGCGACCGGTCGATGCTGCCATGTGCTTCTCCAAATCCTCGATAAAGCCCTTGCCGCTTTTGGGGTCGGTATCGCGTCCGTCCATAAAGCAGTGAACGAACGTATTTTTTATTCCGTAATGTTTGGAAATATCGCACAACTTGAACAGATGCTCGATAGACGAATGCACGCCGCCGTCCGACACGAGACCCATGAAATGGACATCGACGCCTTTCGAGCGGGCATACTCGAATGCGGCGGCGATTTCCGGATTTTCAAGAATCGAACCGTCCTTGCATGCGCGGTTTATTTTCACGAGGTCCTGATACACCACGCGACCGGCACCGATATTGAGGTGTCCGACCTCGGAGTTGCCCATCTGTCCGTTCGGCAGACCGACGTTTTCGCCGTCGGTGCGCAACTGCGCATGAGGATATGTCTCGGTCAGTTCGGTGATATATTCGGGATGCGTCGAGAAAATCGCATCCGATTTCGTGCGATCTCCGATTCCCCAGCCGTCGAGAATCATCAACAATACTTTATTTGCCATAATATCTGTGTTATTTTAACTTTTCCATAATCAATTCGACAGCGCAGTCGATAGCCTGCTGCAAGCCCTCCGGACGCTTTCCGCCCGCCGTAGCGAGGAATTTTTGTCCGCCGCCGCCGCCGCCGATAGCCTTGGCGGCATCGCGAATCACTGCGCCGGCATCGACGCCTTTCGCTACTATATCGTCGCCGAGAGCGACCATCAACGACACCTTGTCCTCGAAATCCGAACCTGCAACAAGCACGAGATTCTTGCTGCGCGAACGCAAATTGTACGCCAGATTCTTCATGAAATCCGAGGCATAAGGCATCTGTCTTGCGATTTTCAACACGCCGTCCGTTTCTCTCGTATGCGAGAGAATCTGCTCCACCAGATTATCCAACTGCTCCTTGCGAATGGCATCGATCTCCTTGTGCAGGGCATCGTTGTTTTCGACGAGTTTCTTGATAGCCTGCACAATCTGACGGTTGTTCACAATCTCGCCAATGCTCTTCATCGTGTCCTCCGCAACATATATCAGATTTTCAGCCCGTTCGCCCGAAACCGCTTCGATACGGCGGACGCCGGCGGAAATGGCCGTTTCGGCAACAATCTTGAAATAACCTATATTGCCGGTCGCCGAAGTATGCGTACCGCCGCACAACTCGACTGAGTCGCCGAAACGAACCATACGGACTTTGTCGCCGTACTTTTCGCCGAACAGCATCATCGCTCCTGCGGCCTTGGCCTCCTCCTGCGTCGCATCGCGCTTTTCAATCAACGGATAATTCGCCCGAATGCTGCGATTGACACGGCGTTCCACCTCGCGCAACTCCTCGGACGAAACTTTCTGAAAATGCGAAAAGTCGAATCGCAATCCCTCGGGCGACACCATCGAACCTTTCTGCTCGACATGCGTGCCGAGCACCTCGCGCAAAGCGGCATGGAGCAGGTGGGTAGCCGTATGATTGTTCGCCGCCGACTGACGTTTTTCGGCATCGACGACCGCACGGAATACGGTTTCGAGATTCTCCGGAAGCGACTGCACGATATGGATTATCAGACCGTTCTCCTTTTCAGTAGCGATTATCTCTATCTTCTCGTTGGCACTCCGGATATAGCCGACATCGCCGACCTGACCGCCCGAATTCCCGTAGAACGGCGTCTTGTCGAACACCAACTGATACGTCGTCTTGTTCTTGGTCTGCACACGGCGCACCCGGGCGATGCGGACATCGCATTCGAGCATGTCGTATCCGACGAACTCGCTCTGTTTTATAGGAACTATCTCTTTCCAGTCGTCCACATCCTGTGCCGCAGCGTTGCGCGAACGCTCCTTCTGCGCCTGCAACTCCTTCTCGAACTCCGCCAAATCGACATCGACGCCATGTTCGCGTGCGATAAGTTCGGTAAGGTCGATAGGGAATCCGTAAGTATCGTAAAGCAGGAAAGCATCCCTGCCCGAAATCTTTCCGTCGCCGACTTTGGCTATAACGCTTTCGAGCATCCCGATACCCGTAGCCAGCGTACGCAGGAACGACATCTCCTCCTCCTCGATAACCTTTTCGATAAGCGTCTGCTGCGCTTTGAGTTCGGGGAACTGCCCGCCCATCTGCGCCACGAGAGTGGCGACCAGACGGCAGATGAACGGTTCGTTGAAACCGAGATAGGTATAGCCGTAACGAACCGCACGGCGCAGGATTCGGCGGATAACGTATCCCGCCTTGACGTTGGACGGCAACTGACCGTCGGCAATCGAGAACGAAATGGCACGAAGGTGGTCGGCGATAACGCGCATCGCAATGTCCACCTCCCCGCTTTCACCGTAACGCTTGCCCGACATTTCGGAGATAACCTTTATCGTCGGCTGGAATACGTCGGTATCGTAATTGGACTTCTTGCCCTGCATAATCATGCACAGACGCTCGAAGCCCATACCCGTATCGACATGTTTGGCAGGAAGCGGTTCGAGAGAGCCGTTAGCCTTGCGGTTGAACTGCATGAACACGAGATTCCAAATCTCGATAACCTGCGGATGACCGGTATTGACCATTTCGCGTCCCGGCTTGGCGGCGATTTCCGACTCGTCGCGCAAATCGAAATGGATTTCGCTGCACGGACCGCACGGACCCGTTTCGCCCATCTCCCAGAAATTGTCGTGCTTGTTGCCGCGGATTATGTGG
>CAYRSF010000017.1:0-18103 GCA_964427035.1 uncultured Alistipes sp. | reverse complement strand
CGTTCTCCGCGCTGGCAGGATACGGGCTACTTCCTGTTGAAGTACATCGCCCGCGTCAATGGCAACCACGGCTATTTGGGCGACCCTAATATGAACCACGGCAACAACCACCGCGTCTACCGCTATGCCGAAACGCTGCTTAATGCCGCCGAGTTGTCGCTATTGGTCGGCGAGGACGGCTCGCAGTATCTGAAAGAGGTGCGCGACCGTGCACACTGCACCGATACGGGCACCTCGCGCGAAGATATCATCGAGGAACGCCACAAGGAGTTCGTCGGCGAAGGCAAGCGTTACTGGGATTTGGTACGCAGCGGACTGGCGGCGACCGTGCTCAAAGCGGCGAACCACGAGTATCGTCAGGTCGATTGGACAGAGTCGAAGAAGTACTGGCCGATTCCGCAGTCGGAATGCGACAAGGACCCGGCAATCGTTCAGAACATCTATTAACAGTGAGTAAAATTCAGAATTATGAAAAGATTTCTTAAAAATATAGCATGCGCGCTGGCACTGCCTCTGCTGGCAATCGGATGTACTGCCGACTATCCTGAACCAGATGCGGCAGAATTGCCGCAGGCATCGGATCTCATTCCGAAAATCGAAATCGATCAGGAAACGAACTACGTTACTTTCTCGATTGAAAACAAGGGCGTAGTGCCTATGTGGATATTCGGGGAAGAGAAAATCGACGGCAAACCGTCCAAGAAATACTCCTATACGCAGAACGGCGTGAAACTCCGTATCCGTGAAGCCGGCGTACACCAGGTAGAGTTGAAGGCTTACAACTCCAACGGCGTGTCGATTGGTTCCAAGATGCTGGAATTCACGATGGAGAACACCTATCGCGATCCGTTCGATCCGTCGCCGTACATCAAGGCTCTGTCGAACGGCAGTTCACAGAACTGGATATGGAATTCGACGGTGGACGGGCACTTCGGCTGCGGTCCGACCGGCTCCGACGGTAAGGAGTGGTGGGCAGCCAAGGCCGGCGAGAAGGGCGATTGGAGTCTGTACGACGATATTCTGACGTTCACCTCCGAAGGCGAATACACTTACGACCCGGTAGACGGACAGGTTTATGTAAACAAGGGCTCCGGCTACAAACCCGAGTTCTATCTCGGCGACGATCAGGACTATATTGCGCCTATCGAGAAGTATACGACGACCTACACCATTGAGAACGCTTGGAACGACGCCGGCATCGAGGAGATTTACCTCGTGCTGCCTGCCAACACCAACCTCTCGTACATTGCGAACCCGACGGCGTATGCCGAACCGCGCTTCCGTTTCATCGAAACTTCTGTCGGCAGCATCAAGAAGGCCATGAAACTCGTCATAGATACGCCGACCGAAAACGGCGGAGGCGGTATCGCGTGGTATTACGAGTTCGTTCCTGCCGCCAAAGTCGTAACGGCAGAGGAGATGCTCGCCGGAACCGATGCGAACGGCAAGGTATGGATTATGGATGCCGCAGCACAGGGACACCTCGGTTGCGGTCCGGCACCGGAATCTCCGGCAGAATGGTGGTCTGCCAATCCGTACGACAAGGCCGATTCGGGCATGTACGACAACGAACTGACATTCTATCCTGACGGCAAGTATGTATTCAATCCTGGTCCGGACGGTCTGATTTACATCAACTGGGGCTGTACGTTAATCGGTCCGAATCCGGGTGCCGAACCTGACATCTCGATTGAATGGCAAGTACAGGAGAGTACCTATACTTTCGTAAATGACGTGATTACACTGCCGGAAGGCGTCGTTATCGGCTACGTTCCGGGCGATGCAATCTACAAGTCCCCTGTATTCCGCGTAACGGAACTTACGGAGACCAACATGACTCTCGTGGCAGTATTGGACGGCATTTCGTGGCAGTACAAGTTCATTGCCCGCGACGTCAAGCCGGCTTCGGTAACTTTCGACGGCACGGAGTTCGTCAATGGCATGGTCGAAACCTCGCTCACGCAGGGTGCGGACATCGCCGTTACGGGCGTCGATTTGACGACTGTATGGATGGATCCGGACTTCTTCACGCTGAAAGATGCCGGTACGCTCAAATTCAACGCCATGAGCGGCGATTACCGCGTCATTTGGGACGGTAAATGGTTCAAGGTTCTTCCGTTGAAGAACGGCGAGACCGCTACCTACGACAATGCCGGAGCGCTGTGGATTATCGGCGACGGCGGCGGCAAACCGGACGTAGACCATCTCATCGGCTGGACTACGGAGAATGCACTGCCATGCGCACGCATCAACGACAACACCTATCGCATCACGCTTTACATGAAGGCGGAAGGCGGCAGCATCAAGGTATTCGGTCAGGCAGGCTGGGGTACCGAATGGACGAAGGACAAGTACGGCACTGTCGAGGATAACGGTCTGTTCAACATTCCGGGCGATGACGGCAACATCCACACCATCGATGGTGCGGAGCCGGGTTACTACACCTTCACGTTCACCGACAACGGCGGAGTGCTCGATATGTCCGTCAATAAGGCGAAGTTCGGCGATACGACAATCTACGACCCGAAAGCACCGGAGAACATGTGGCTCTCGATGACCGTTAAGGAGATGACCTACTATTACGCTCCCGGATGGAATCAGATTGCCAATCCGGAATTCGAGGCCAACGGCAACGACTACACGATTACGCTGCCGGAAGCGACGGCCGAGCAGTGGCAGGCCCAAGTGGCATTCAAGACCGATATGACGTCGAGTGCCGACAAGCACTACGATTTCTATCTGGTGATAAGTTCTACGGAGGATCACCCGGGCGTTACAATCAAATTAGTCAAGGAAGGCGACGACGGCACGTTCTACTTCGCCGACCGCCACCCTCTGACTGCGTATGAGGAGTTCGTGTACAAAATGCCGAATATGGCCGGCATAGACATGGAGGCGATTAAACTCGTCCTCGATTTCGGCGGTTGCGCAGCCGGCACGAAGGTTAATGTCAAGGATATTCTGTTCCAAGAACATCGTGAAGAGTAATATCCGGATTGCGTGGGGACGGGGACTTTGACAAAGGCTTCGCCCCCACTCTTTTTCCGATTTTTCCAAGCCAAGAAATATATTTGAAAATGAAACGTATGTTATCAAGTCTACTTATGTTCTCAGCGTTGCTGCTGGGAGCCTGCACAGGTTCTAACGAGGATAATCCCTCGACTGCCGGCGATGATATCCTGCTATCGAAACAAAGCCTCTCGCTGACGGCCGCCGCAACGACCGAAAGCATCAGCGTCGAAGCCTCAGGCGACTGGGGCGTTACGTCGAAGGATACGTCCTGGTGTACGGTAACGCCGAGTGGCGGCGTAGCAGGAGTTTCAACGGTAAGAGTAACCGTCGATGAAAACAAGAGCGGCGATGCACGCCGCACGAACATCGTGTTCCGTACCACGAAAGGAGAGAAAATACTTCCCGTAGAGCAGAACTATAAAATCGAGGCTGTCCAGATTGCCGATGCGGCTTTCCGGAAGGCTCTGCTCGAACAGTACGACACCGACGGAGACGGCATCATGAGCACCAAAGAGGTGGCTGCCATCACACGTTTGGAACTCGCAGGCAAGGGCATCGAGTCGATGGCGGAACTTAACGACCTGTTTCGCGGCGTTACCTACCTCGACTGTTCGAATAATCGGCTTACGTCGCTTGACATAACCGAACTCACGCATTTGACCCATCTGAACTGCTCCGGCAACCGGCTTACGTCGCTCGATATCCGCAACCAGCAGTCGCTCACGGCTTTCGATGCGACGTCGAACCCCGATTTGAAGACCATTTATGTCTGGACGGGATTCAAGGCGGGTTCAGGCTTCAAAAAGCCCGACTCGGCAGAGTGGGTCGAACCCGACATCCCTACGCCGACAGGCTATCGCCTCGTATGGCAGGATGAGTTCAACGATGCGGGCGAAACGCTCCCGTCTTCCGCCAAATGGTGGTACGAAACCGGCGACGGCGGCTGGGGCAACAACGAATTGCAAGACTATGTGTCCGGAAAATACGGCGACGAAAAACTTGCGCTCATATCGAACGGCACGTTGAAAATTACAGCCAAGAAGATAGGCGGCAAGGTACGCTCGATTCGCATGAATACGCTCGAAGGGTGGACTTACGGCTATTTCGAAGCCAGTTTGAAGTTGCCGGCAGGCAAAGGTACATGGCCTGCATTCTGGATGATGCCCAAAAACTTCAAGACGTGGCCCGGCGACGGCGAAATCGATATCATGGAGGAGGTCGGCTACAATCCGAACCGCGTCTCGTCGAGCATACATTGCAACGCCTACAACCACTCTATCGGTACGCAGAAGACCAACGAAATCCTTATAGCGACGGCTCAGACGGAGTTTCATACCTATGCCGTGGAGTGGACGGCGGATTATTTGAAGTTCTATTTCGACGGCAAACTGCATTTCACCTTCTCCAACGACAAGAAGGGAGACTACAATACATGGCCATTCTACAACCCGTTCTACCTGAAACTCAACCTTGCATGGGGCGGTAACTGGGGCGGAGCGCAAGGCATCGACGAGAGTTGTCTGCCTGCCGTCTACGAGATAGACTATGTACGTGTATTCAAGAAGATAGAATAGTTAAAAAGTTATCAATCGAATGAAAAGACTGAATATAGCAATCCTCGGAGCCTCGCTGCTTGTTTTGCTCGGAGGCTGCACCGAGAAGAGTCCTATCGACCGCAAAGTCGATGAGTTGCTCTCGAAAATGACCCTGCGCGAGAAAATCGGGCAGATGCATCAGGTTTCGGGTGGCGCAGACCTCGTCGAAGCCGCGGCGAAAGGTGAAATCGGTTCGATTCTGAACTGTGTCAATCCTGACGAAATTAACGCCGTGCAGCGTGCGGCCGTTGAACAAAGCCGTCTCGGCATTCCAATAATCGTAGGTCGCGACGTAATCCACGGTTTCCGGACGATTTTCCCCATTCCTCTGGGTTTGGCGGCGACATTCGACCCTGCACTCGTCGAACGCGGCGCACGTGTAGCGGCCATCGAGGCCACGGCGTCGGGTGTGAGATGGACTTTCTCGCCTATGCTCGACATTGCACGCGACCCGCGCTGGGGACGTGTTGCGGAAGGTTCGGGCGAAGACCCTTACCTCGATATGCAGATGGGAGCGGCTATGGTGCGCGGCTATCAGGGCGACGACTTCGCCAATCCTTCGTCGATGGCGGCATGTATCAAGCACTTCGTCGGCTACGGGGCTGTCGAGGGCGGTCGCGACTACAACTCGACGATGATTTCTGAACGCTCGCTGCGAAATACCTATTTCCCGGCATTCCGGGCATGTGTCGATGCAGGCGCGCTTACGCTCATGACCTCGTTCAACGAAATCGACGGAATTCCATCGACCGGCAACGACTTCCTGCTGCGCGACGTGCTGCGCGGTGAGTGGGGTTTCGACGGCATGGTCGTTACCGACTGGAACTCGTCGGGCGAGATGATTGCCCACGGATTCGCCGAGGATTTGAAACAGGCCACCGAGCAGTCGGTCAATGCCGGTGTCGATATGGATATGATGTCATTCGGCTTCATCAACTATATCGAGGAACTTGTCAAAGAGGGCAAGATTTCAGAATCGACGGTCGATGATGCCGTACGCAACATCCTGCGACTGAAATTCCGGCTGGGACTGTTCGATAACCCATACGTCGATGCATCGAAAACCCGTGAAGCCGCCTATGCGCCCGAACATCTCGACGCTGCACGCGCAAGTGCCGCCGAGTCTGCCATTCTGTTGAAAAACGACGGCGGAGTGCTGCCGTTGGAGAACGCGCATACTATTTTGGTAACAGGTCCGATGGCCGACGCCCCATACGACCAGTTGGGAACGTGGGCATTCGATGGCGAACCGGAGCACACGGTAACGCCGCTGGCTGCACTGCGCAAGCGATACAACGTGATTTACGAACCGGGGCTCGCTTACAGCCGCGATTGCAGTACGGCGGACTTCGCAAAGGTGCGCGCGGCTGCTGCACGTGCCGATGCCGCCGTTGTTTTCGTCGGCGAGGAGGCCATCCTCTCCGGTGAAGCGCATTCGCTCTCCGTGTTGAACTTGCAGGGCGCACAGAGCCGGCTGATTGCCGAGGTCAAAAAGAGCGGCAAGCCGGTGGTGGCAGTGGTCATTGCAGGTCGTCCGCTGACGATTGAACGCGATTTGGAGTCCTGCGACGCGATGCTCTACTCGTTCCATCCGGGAACGATGGGCGGAGAGGCGTTGGCAGATATCATTCAGGGACGTATCGCCCCATCGGGCAAAACGCCTATGACTTTCCTGCGTGATGCCGGACAGGTGCCGTTCTACTACAACCACAACAATTCGGGACGTCCGTGCAACGGTACGGAGACGCTGTTGGCGGATATTCCGCTGCATGCGGGGCAGACTTCGCTCGGCTGCACGTCATACTATCTCGATACGGGTTACGGTCCGCTCTTCCCGTTCGGATACGGACTGTCGTACACTACATTCGCCTATTCGAACATCGCGCTCAACCGCACGGCATTCAAGCAGGACGACACTTTGGTCGTCGAGTTCGATTTGACAAATACGGGCAGTCGCGACGGCGTGGAGATTGCACAACTCTACACGCGCGATTTGGTCGGTTCGGTGGTGCGTCCGGTCAAGGAACTGAAACGTTTCGAGCGTGTGGCACTGGCAGCCGGCGAAACGAAGCATGTGCGCTTCGAACTGCCAATTGCAGAACTCGCATTCTGGAATCGCGACATGAAATACGAGGTCGAGCCGGGCAGTTTCCATCTGTGGGTGGCAGGCGATTCGGCTTCGGGCGACGCACTCTCTTTCGTCGTTGAGTAGCCGCACTTCCGTTTACTGTTTCGTCCGACCGATACATGCATCGGTCGGACGATTTTCATTTCGGGAAGGATAATGGCAGATGATGGCGCAATATTTCCTAAAAGTATATCAACTGCGTTATTATGTAAATCGGCAGCAGAACCGTCAGCGAGAATTTCAGCATGTAGCCCAAAAACGACGGCATCTTCACGCCATCACGTTCAGCAATCGCCTTGACCATGAAGTTGGGTCCGTTGCCGATATAGGTAAGCGCGCCGAAGAACACCGCGCCGAGAGCAATCGCACGCAGAACCATTTCGGGCACTCCGGCGACGAGTTCCGCAGTATCGGCATCGGGCAGACCTGCCGCGACGGTATGGAATGCGACCGCGGTAGGGGCATTGTCGAGGAACGAACTGAGCAGTCCCGTCGCATAGAAGAACTCCCAAGGCTGCGACAATCCGAGACTCTCCGCATGGGTATTGAGATAGAGCAGAGCCGGCGTCATCGTAACGAAGATTCCGATAAAGAGAATGGCGACCTCCGAAATGGGCTCCCACGAAAAGCCGTTTTCGCGGCGCACCCGTTTTTTCGTCGTATAAAGAGACAGCAGCATTATGCCGACGAGGACTATCTCGCGCAGAAATTTCATGTACAACGGCGCATCTTCGCTGCTCATTTGCGGGATATGCGACCCGTTGATAAAGGCTACCGCCGTAACGATGCCGACGATATAAAAGATATTGATTGCTCCCGATACGGTCATTTGCAGCGGCTCGTCTTCCTCATCTTCATTGCATTCTGCAAGAACCGGCATCGTCTTGCGCTCCCTGCGGTAAAGGACGGTATCCGTTATGAAATAGACGGCGAGCAGCACCGTGCCCACGAACGCCCATTCGGGAAAGAGATGGGAGAACCAGTTGAACGATGCGCCGCGCAGATAGAGCAGGAACAACGGCGGGTCTCCGAGCGGCGAAAGCACTCCGCCGCAGTTGGCGACCAGAGCGATGAAGAAACATATCGTGTGAGCCTTGTGCTGCCGGCACTTGTTGATGTCGAGCAACGGTCGGATAAGCAGCATCGCCGCACCGGTAGTGCCGATGAACGACGCGATGTTGAATCCGATGAAAAGCACGATGGAATTGACCAGCGGCTTGCCGACCATATTATATTTTATATGTATGCCGCCCGTAACGACGAACAGCGCGCCGAGCAGCACGATGAACGGCAGATAGTCGAAAAACAACTGATGCACTACCCTGTCGCCCAGCCCGATATAAGCCATATAGGCTGCCGTCGGAATCGACAGGAGCAATACGAAAATCAACTTGTTGAGATTCTTTTCCCAAAGACGTTTCGCCACCAGCGGAGCCGTCGCTATGGCGAGCAACATTATCCCGAAAGGAATCATCATCCATGCTTCAACCTGTTGCATACTCTTCAATCTTTTATTTATACGGTGCAAATATAAACATTCGAACCGCATTTCCGAATCACACATCGGATTCGGAAATGTCCGAAACGGGCATTATGCAACGGAACATTCGATACCGGCAGCCTCCACCCTTGCGGCGATGGCCGCCAACTCCTCGTGCGGCACCTTTTCGAGCGTACGGCACGGCGTATCGCGGGCAATCGAGTAGACCATGACCTGTTTCGGTGCGATTTCGCGCACGAGCGAAAGCCATGCTTCGACCTCGCGGTCGGTAGTATTGTCGATACGGCGACCGTCGCACTCGCCGCGCAGAAACATCGTCTGCACGATTACTCCGCCGCCGAACGACTTCATGAACTTCACGACCTCCGACACGCTGTAATGTCCGCACGGATTATTCATAATCCGTACCGTTTCATCGAAAGCCGAATCGAGTTTCAGAATATTATTGTCAATTTTTGACAATGCCCTGCGGACGTCCTCCCTGCCGATTTGCGTCGCATTGCTCAATACCGAGACCCTCGTTGCCGGCGACAATTCGTCGCGCAGGGAGAGGGTATCGTCGATTATTCCCTCGAAATCGGGGTGCATAGTCGGTTCGCCGTTGCCCGCGAATGTTATCACGTCGGGCAGAGAGCCTTCGTCAGCCATCAGCCGCAAACGCTCTGCGAGCGCATTGCGGACATCTTCGCGCGCATTGAAGCGACGGTCGCCGCGGTGGTCGCCGTTCCAGCCGCACTCGCAATAGACGCAATCGAAACTGCACACTTTGGAGCGGAGCGGCAGCAGATTCACTCCGAGCGACAATCCGAGCCGCCGCGAATGAACCGGTCCGTAAACGATGTCGGGATACAAAGCAGTCATATCACAAAAAATTATGAATCGGCTCGAACCGGAGCGGACAACTATCGCGCCGAACCGCATGACGAACGAAATATCATCGTTCTCACGGGCATACCGATTTCTGCCGAAAAGTACCGCAAAAATAGTAAAACTTTTCGGGAATATCGTTATATTTGCCTACGTTAATTTTTCGCGTACCGGTCGATACGGGGCTCGAACGAAACGGCTGATTATTAACCGGCTTTCGGCGGCAGCAGCCCGCGGTTCACGGATAGGAAACCGCAAAGCGGCGCAGGCATCCGCCGAATCCGACCGACAAAATGCGGCGAAACCGCCGCCACGACGCCATCGGTCGCGGCTGTTGATAATTTGTCGAAAAACGCCGGAATCGAATTGCCCGATTGCGAATGTTTACATTTATATTTGTAATATGAAATTTACGCCGCGATGCGGCGTTTTTACACGTATACAATTAAAATATCATATATGAAAGAGAGGAAAAAGGTCAATTATGCGGACGCCGTCGCCGAATCCACGAAATATTTCGCGGGCGATGAACTCGCCGCAACCGTATGGGTCAGCAAGTACGCGCTCAAAGACTCGTTCGGGAACATCTACGAATCGTCGCCGGAGCAGATGCACCGCCGGTTGGCTGCGGAACTGTCCCGAATCGAAAACAAATACGCCAATCCGCTGTCGGAGCAGGAGATTTTCGACCTGCTCGACAAGTTCAGATACGTCATCCCTCAGGGAGGTCCGATGACGGGAATCGGCAACGACTTTCAGGTGGCGTCGCTGTCGAACTGCTTCGTCATCGGGCACAAGAATCCGGCCGACTCCTACGGAGGCATCTTCCGCATGGACGAGGAGCAGGTGCAGTTGATGAAACGGCGCGGCGGAGTGGGACACGACCTTTCGCACATCCGTCCTACGGGCAGTCCCGTGCTCAACTCTGCCCTCACCTCGACGGGCATCGTGCCGTTCATGGAGCGTTACTCCAATTCGACGAAAGAGGTTGCGCAGGACGGCCGCCGGGGTGCGCTGATGCTTTCGCTGTCCATCAAACATCCTGATGCGGAACGGTTTATCGACGCCAAACTCGACACGGACAAGGTTACGGGTGCCAACGTATCCATAAAGGTGGACGACGAGTTCATGCGTGCAGCCATGGAGGGGCGCACCTATACGCAGCAGTTCCCGATAAATTCGGACAATCCGAAATTCGTTCAGAACATCGATGCCAAAACACTGTGGGAAAAGATAATACACAACGCATGGAAATCCGCCGAACCGGGCGTGCTGTTCTGGGACACGATAATTCGCGAAAGCATTCCCGACTGCTATGCCGACGAGGGTTTCACGACGGTTTCGACCAATCCTTGCGGCGAAATTCCGCTCTGCCCGTACGACAGTTGCCGGCTGCTGGCGATAAATCTGTACAGTTACGTGAATGAACCGTTCACGAAAAATGCGGCGTTCGACTTCGACAAGTTCGCTTCGCACGTGCACAAGGCGATGCATCTGATGGACGACATAATCGATCTCGAACTCGAAAAAGTCGATCTCATCATCGAAAAGATATCAGCCGACCCCGAAGATCAGGACGTTCGGTCGGTCGAACTGAACCTGTGGCGCAAAATCAAGAACATGGCGCTCAAAGGCCGGCGCACGGGACTGGGCATTACGGCAGAAGGCGACATGCTCGCGGCACTCGGCATCCGCTACGGTTCGGACGAGGCGTTGGAGTTCGCCGTCAAGGTTCACAAGACGCTCGCCGTCGAGGCTTACCGCGCTTCGGTCGAAATGGCGGGAGAGCGCGGTGCGTTCAAGATTTTCGATGCCGAAAAGGAGAAGAACAATCCTATGATTCTGCGCATCAAGGAAGCCGATTCCGCGCTCTACGAACGGATGGTGAAACTCGGGCGGCGCAACATAGCGATGCTCACCATCGCCCCTACGGGCACCACTTCGCTGATGTCGCAGACCACGTCGGGCATCGAACCGGTGTTCCGTCCCGTATATCGCCGCCGCCGCAAAATCAATCCGTCGGACAAGGGCGTAACGGTTTCGTTCGTGGACGAGCAGGGACAGGCATGGGAGGAGTTCAACGTATATCACCACAAGTTCGTCGATTGGCTGCGCATCAACGGTTACGATATTTCGCGGTTGCAGACCATATCGGATGCCGAACTCGAAAAGTGGGTGGCGGCTTCGCCTTACCACAAGGCTACCGCGAACGATATCGACTGGGTGGCGAAGGTGAAGATGCAGGGAGCGATACAGAAATGGGTCGATCACTCGATTTCGGTAACGGTAAATCTGCCGAACAACGTATCGGAGGAGTTGGTCGCCGAAGTATACCGCACGGCATGGGAGTGCGGCTGCAAGGGCGTAACCGTATATCGCGACGGCTGCCGCGAAGGGGTGCTCGTGGACAAGAAGGGCAAGAAGAACGACGCGAAGTGCGAATCGGCGACGGGGCATAACAAACGCCCGAAATCGATTCCTGCGGATGTGGTGCGGTTCAAGAACGGTCCTGAAAACTGGATTGCTTTCGTCGGGCTGTACGACGGTCGTCCTTACGAAATATTTACAGGAAAAATCGAGGAGGATGCGATGTTCATTCCGCCGAAAATCACTCACGGAAACATTCTCAAAGTGCGCGAGGAGGACGGCTCGAAACGCTACGACTTCCAGTACACCGACCGTTACGGTTACACCAACACCATCGGCGGCATATCGCGCCTGTTCGACGAGAGTTTCTGGAACTACGCCAAACTCATTTCCGGCGTATTGCGCTACGACATGCCTATCGAGAAGGTGGTTTCGCTCATCGACGGTCTGCATCTCGACTGCGAGAATATCAACACGTGGAAAAACGGCGTGCAGCGCGCACTGAAACAGTATATCAAGGACGGCACGAAATCGAAAGGCAAGTGCCCTCAATGCGGACAGGAGAACATGGCATACCAGAACGGATGTCTGACCTGCATGTCCTGCGGATACTCCAAATGCGGATAGCGGATTGCGCACCGACCGATTCGCAAAAGACTGCCGATAACGTTCGGCAGTCTTTTTTTTGTGCCGGGAAGCGTTCCGGCACAAAAGACGCAATACATTATGAATGTTGCGATTATATTGAACAAATAAACTATTTGCACAAATAAATATTGTTAATCGCTATATATTGTTAAAAAATATCTATATTTGTGCGGCGAAATACTATTTTTCAACGACTATTATTAACCACAAAGAATATTTAGTTATGAAAAAATTTCTTTCGATTCTCGCCGTATCGATGTTCGCGTTCACGACTGCGAACAGTGTTGTTGCGGCCAATCAGCAGGGTGAGGGCAAGACCCCTCACGTAAAAGGGTTCGTCTCCAACGGTTTTTGGGACAACTGGGAAATTCAGGGCGGAGTAGGTCCGACTTTCAACCTCGGCACCGGCAGCGGGGCATCCAACTCCGTACTCGCAAGCGGCTATCTCGCCGTCGGCAAATGGTTTCATCCGATTTTCGGAGTAAGAGTAGCCGGCGAGGGCGGCAAATTCAACCAACTCTCTCTTTCGGGCAATGAGGTAAGATGGTCGTACATTTTCTTCCATCCCGACTTCATGGTAGACATGACCAACTGGATCGGCGGATACAAGGAGAAGCGCGTATGGTCGTCGATTCTCTACCTCGGCGCAGGCGTTGCCGGCGGTGCATTGAACACCCCGAGCAAGCGTACCTGCCAGTTCGTGGGCGACTTGGGATGGCAGAACCGCTTCAAGGTTTGCAAATCCGTAAGTCTCGACCTGACTGTCGAGTATCTGCTTGCCGATTCGTCTTTCCGCCCGACACCGGTCGTAAAGTCGAACCATTTCCACGGACTTAACGTTTATGTAGGTGCAACCTACCGCTTCAACAAGCGCACGTTCGAACGCTCGGGCGCAACCGAGGAGGAGGCGAAGGCGATGCTTGCCAACTTGAAGAAGTCGCAGGACGAGGCGGCAGCCGCGAAGGCTAAAAACGCCAAGTTGCAGGCTCTCGCAGACCAGCAGGCGAAGGCTCTCGACGCTGCGGAGAAACTCGCCGCAGAGCAGGCAAAGGCTCTGGAAAATGCCAAACCGAAGGCGGACGTTCAGGCTGAATCCGCAAAAGAGGCTGTCGATACCGACAACTACGACGAGATGCTGTTCTACGCTTACGGATATTCCGTACTCAGCGACACGAACAAGAAGCGTTTGGATTTGATTGCCGAGCGCATCAAGAACTCCGACAAACAGGTCTTCCGCGTAGACGGATTCGCAGACCCTCAAACCGGCTCGAAGAAAGCCAACGACCGTCTCGCCGGCAAACGTGCGAAGATTGCGGCAGACTATCTTATCAGCAAGGGCGTGGATGCGTCGCGTCTGGATGTGCGCAACTGCGGAACGGCAGAATGTCCGTTCGGAAAACCTAACCACAACCGCATAGTGGTAATCTACTGACAACGGTTCTGATTTCGCAAAAGCACCGCCGCAGAAAAATCTGCGGCGGTTTCTTTTTTAGGAGGAGGGGGTATAGGTAATATAGGTAATATAGGTATTATAAGTATTATAGGACAGATACCTATTCTACCTATTCTACCTCTTCTACCTATTCTACCTATTCTACCTATTCCACCTATAACGCCTACCCTCCCCAATCTACCTCCATGTAAAACGCAACGGGATGCCGTATTCGGCATCCCGTTGTCATCGAGATTCGCAGGTTGTCAGATAATGCCCTGTTCGAGCATAGCCTGTGCGACTTTCATGAATCCTGCGATATTCGCGCCTTTCACGTAATTCACGTATCCGTCCGTCTGCATGCCGTATTTCACGCACGCCTCGTGGATACTCTTCATTATATAGTGCAGTTTCGCATCGACCTCCTCTGCCGACCACGAAATGTGCATGGCGTTCTGCGTCATTTCCAGACCCGATGTAGCGACGCCGCCGGCATTCACAGCCTTGCCCGGCGCGAAAAGAATTCCCGCATGCTGGAACTCTGCGATTGCCTCCGGGGTACAACCCATGTTGGACACCTCGGCGGCGCACCACGTTCCGTTGGCGAGCAACTCTTTGGCATCTTCGCCCGTAAGTTCGTTCTGGAATGCGCACGGCAGCGCGACGTCGCACTTGATGCTCCATGCCTTCCTGTCCGGAGTGAACGTCGCGTCAGGGAAACGGTCGGCAAACGGAGCGACGACGTTGCGGTTCGATGCACGCAGTTCGAGCATATAGTCGATTTTCTCCTTGGTCATGCCGTTAGGGTTGTAAATCACGCCGTCGGGACCCGAAATGGCGATAACCTTCGCACCGAGTTCGGTAGCCTTGGTTGCGGCGCCCCAAGCCACGTTTCCGAATCCGGAGATAGCCACGGTCGCACCCTTGATGTCGCGACCTGCCTTGTGCAGCATGTGCTGAACGAAATACAGCGCGCCGAAGCCCGTCGCCTCGGGACGAATCAGCGAACCGCCCCATGTCATGCCCTTGCCCGTAAGGACGCCGGTATTGTATTCGCGTGCGAGTTTCTTGTACATTCCGTAGAGGTAGCCGATTTCGCGACCGCCCACGCCTACATCGCCGGCAGGGACATCGGTATCGGGACCGATATTCTTCCACAGTTCGAGCATGAACGCCTGACAGAAACGCATAATCTCGGCATCGGACTTGCCGACCGGATCGAAATCCGAACCGCCTTTTGCTCCGCCCATAGGCAGGGTCGTAAGCGCATTCTTGAAAGTCTGCTCGAATCCGAGGAATTTGAGCATCGAAGGATTCACCGCCTTATGGAAGCGCAAACCGCCTTTGTAGGGACCTATCGCGCTGTTGAACTGCACGCGATAGCCCAGATTGGTCTGAATCGTGCCGCGGTCGTCCACCCACGTTACGCGGAAAGTGATTATGCGGTCCGGTTCGACCATGCGTTCCACGATTTTCGCCTGCTCGAATTCAGGGTGCATGTTGTAAACCTCCTCGATGGATTCGAGGACTTCGCGTACCGCTTGCAGATACTCGCTCTCGCCCGGATGCTTGCGTTCGAGGTCGCTCATCAAATTATTAACATTCATATTCTCGTCTTATATTTAATTAAAAAATTCATTTTTCATGCGCATCTCCCGCTCCGGCACAGTCCGCAAAGGTCGGATTCCGCATCCGGATTGTCGAAAAAAGTCGTTTCACAATACAAATATATGAAATATTATTAATGATTGTAACCTTCCGCCGCATTTTTAGCGATAATTCATAATCTATTTTTCCGATTTCGGTTACGGAATATAGTTTTCTACACCTCTACCAAACGATTTTTAATTGCGTAAACCACAAGGCTCGCCGTATTCCGGCATCCCGTCTTTTCGAGAATGTTGGCACGATGCGCATCGACGGTGCGCTTGGAGATGAAAAGCGAATCGGCAATCTCCTGATTCGACAATCCGCGGCATATTCCGACCAACACATCGACCTCGCGTCCGGACAGCGATTCCGTTGCGGTCGTGCAGCCGTGCAGCATCCCCGACATCGAATCGAGCATGGCTCCGCAAAAATAGTCGCCACCGCCGGCGACCGTCGATATCGCCTCGAAAACCTCGTCGATTTCGGAGTCTTTGAGCAGGAATCCTTTCGCCCCGGCATCCAGCATTCGCGAACAGTAGTTCTCATCGCCGAGCATCGACAGGCATATGACCTTCAAGTCGGGTTTCAGGGCCAAAGCCTTGACGGTCGCTTCGTCGCCGTTCATCGTCGGCATCGAAATATCCATGAACACGACATCGGCATCGAGTGCCGGCAACTCCGCGACGAAATCGGCACCGTCCGAAAACTCGGCGACAACCCGACAGCCGCAGCGACCGTCGATAAGACCTTTCAATCCGTTGCGGAAAAGCGTATGGTCATCGACCAATACGACTCTTTTTTCTTCTTCTGCGTCCATCGGCATTTACCTTTCCGGTCGAAGTCTCCCCGCCTGTCGTATTAACACGGACGACGGCTTTCATCCCCTCGCCCTTGCGGCTTTCGATGTCGAACGTGCCGTTGAGCGAGTTCACGCGCGAAGCGATATTCGACAGTCCCATGCCGCAATCGAGCACGGCTTTCGGATTGAACCCGCGACCGTTGTCCGTATAATCGAGTTTGAGTTCCGTGCCGTCGAACGACAGCGACAGATTGACAGCCGAACATCCCGAATGTTTGAGCGAATTGTTTATCAGTTCGCATATTACTCTGTACATTATCACCTCGACGTCGTTGTCGAACCGTTCCTTGCAGAGGTTCGTAGTGAACCGGATGTTGATTCCGTGCAGGGCGATGCTCCGCGAAATGAACCCCTTGACGCCCTGTGCCAGTCCGAAGTCCATCAGAACCTGCGGAGACATGTTGTTCGAGATTTCGCGCACCGAACGTATCGCCTCGTCGATAACATAGGAGGTGTTGGAGAGTATCTCCTGCTGCTCCAAAGGCAGTCCCTTTCTCGACAAGGCGGACAGCGACATCTTCGCCGATGAAAGCAGCGGTCCGAGCCCGTCATGCAGTTCCTTGGCGAAATGCGACCGCGAACGCTCCTCGGTACGCAATACCGCAGTCAGAATACGCTTGTTGAAGAGTTGCCGCTGACGGTCGAGCCGGTCGATATAGTTTATCAGCCGATGCGCAAAGAGCACCGCCGCCGAGATACACAGCGACACTATCAAATCGAGCACGATGAATGCCGCCGAATCTACCGCGGAGCCGTAGGGCGACAACAACTGGCAGATGCGTTCGACGGACAGGGCGATGAATCCGACGATACAGAGAATCCATATCGAGTTGTATTTCGTCCGTCGTATGAGGCTGATGGCGAATACAGTCGCAACAATCTGGATAATAATGATGATAATGAGTATCACCTTCAAAAGCAAATTCGACTCCATACGCAGTCCTCCCGTTCAAAAAATTAAGTTATAATATCTTTTCCAGCATCGCCATTTGCGAATACGCCGTCATATCGACCTGAATCGGCACGACCGAAACATAGCCGTTGCGCAAAGCCCATTCGTCGCTGTCGTCCGCATCGGGTTCGTGATTGTCGAACGCCCCCGTCATCCAGAAATACTTGCGTCCGTGCGGATCTTCGCGACGGAAAAAGTCCTCGCGCCAGTATCCCCGCGTCTGGCGACAGACTTTCAGACCCCTGATCTCCTCCTGCGGAATCGACGGAATATTCACGTTCAGGCACAACGGCACAGCCGGACGATTTTCGAGAATCGCACCTGCAATCCGCACGCCGTACTCGACGGCCGCCGTGAAATCGGCATCAGGCTCATGATCGGTAACCGACAGTCCTATTGCGGGTATGTTGTAGAACGACGCCTCGATAGCCGCACCCATAGTGCCCGAATAGAGCACGTTTACGGCGGAATTGGAGCCGTGGTTGATGCCCGAAATGACCAAATCCATCTTCGTATCGGCGAACAAGTGGTCGAACGCGAGTTTGACGCAATCGACAGGCGTGCCCGACACGGCGTACACCGTTACATCGTCATCATCGCGCACTTTTCTGACATAAAGCGGATTATATATGGTTATCGCTTGGCTCATTCCACTCTGCATACGTTCCGGAGCGACCGCTATCACCCGTCCGAACCGGCGGGCGACCTCGATTGCGGCGGCAAAACCTTTCGATGAATAGCCGTCGTCATTCGTTACAAAAATCAACTTGTCCCTGTTCATAATAGCAAAGATACGAATAAGCGAGCGCAATGCCAAATTTATTTGCGCATTGCCGAGCGGGAGTATCTAAAACGAAGTTAAAGCAATTATTTTTCATCGATAATTTTGCCGTTTAACGGGAAAATGTCGTATCTTTGCAGTTGAGAATGAACGTATTGCGCAACATATTTCGCAGCAACTCACTGAAAATCACCGATGGAGTGGATTTTTGTCCTCTCCGTCAGACCGATAACGGCAAATTCACAATACTGACAAAAAAGTCTTTAAGGTCTTTAAAGACACTAAAAATCTTTTCGCTATGGGAAAATTAT
>CAYRSF010000016.1:0-10002 GCA_964427035.1 uncultured Alistipes sp. | reverse complement strand
CGCACCGGGTCCTTCGTATAGATGAACATCGAATCGGAACGCATGAAGACCGAATCGCCCTGACTCAAATCGTAACTTATAACCGACGGATTCTTGGTCAGGAACACGTCGCCCGGCTCCTTCCAATATTCGCCCCAGTCGCCGAATGCCGTCATCTTCTGCTTGCGGTCGTCGAGTTGGATATTCCGCTTCAACCGCAGATAACCGTCATCGCGATAGTAATCGAGCGTGTCGCTCCACGCCTCCTGATCTTCGGTAAGCACATAACCGTTCAGAGTCAATGAATAGAGTTGGCTGTCGCGGTCGAATGAACCGCGATCGGCATAGAGGTACTCATTCTCGCTTTCGTTCCAGATATTGGTATTCTCGAAGAACCGCGCACGATTGACTTCGACATTGTAGATAACGGAATCGCCCGTCATTTCGTAAGTATCGTTGCGCATCTGCACGTCCTCCACACAGATGATGTCTTTCAGGTCGGAATAATAGTATCCGCGCTCGGATTCGAGAAGATTGTCCTCGTCCGTAACCACGCCGCCGCCGTAATACTCGCCGATATTGGTGGCGGTGTTGAATTTGAAATTATAGGTATACAGAACAGCCCCCTGATCGACCACTTTCACTATTTCGGAGTATACGCGGGCTTCATCCGTCTCCCGATTGTAATCGGCACGGTCTCCGTATATGTAGGTCGTGCCTTTATTTATCAGCACATTGCCGAAGCACTCCAATTTGGCGTCGGAGTGCCGCACTGCGCTGTCGCACGTAATGACCGCACCGTTGTGGTGCGCTGCGACGTTGCCGACGAGAATCTGCAACGTTACACCCGATATCTCGCGCTGAAAACCGTCGTCCGACTTCAAATCTATCATCCGTCCGTCATCGTCGGACGAACCGTTCGACTGCGTTGCGGGGCGCGGCGGCTGCTGCAAAGCGGGCGCACCGCTGCCGCCCGCAAAGACGAAACCCGCCAATACGAACAGCAAAACCGATACTGCAACTGCCCTTCTGCGCACGACCGCTGAATTTAGAACGTGTTACTTATCTACCCACTTTCTGTTCTCGAACTCGCCGTCGCGGAATTCGGGCGCGATATATACGTACATCGCATCGATTTTGCGGTCGAGCCACTCCCTGAATGACGTCCGCTGCTTGTCGGACAACGCCATCTGCTCCAAACGCAGATAGTCTTCGTCGAGCGACGCGGTATGGGCAGGTATGACTTCCACGAGTTTCACAATCTTGCACAAATCGTTGCCCATCAAATCAGAAGTGCGGTAGGCGGGCGAAATCTCGCCCACATTCAGACGGCGAATCGCATTGTAGTCGTCGATGCTCTTTCCGCCGCCGATGCCGAAATCCTCTTCAAGGAATTTCGTTGCCGTAAGTTTGGCGTCGAATGCCGAATAACGCTCCAACAAATCGTGATTCGACACGATGCCGCCGTTCATCTTGGAATATTTGTCGTCGGAGAACTCTGCCGCCGCCTTCTCGAACGATATCGAATCGGCCCGTATTACATTCGCCAGACTGTCGAGTTTGAGCAGCGGTGCGGTAATCTCCTCCGTGGAATAGGTAGGACGCAGCAGGATATGGCGGCAATGATACATCTGCCCCTTCTTGTCGATAAGTTGAATCAGGTGGAATCCGAATTCGGTCTCCACGACCTCCGACACCTGCCCGGGCTTCAACTCTTCGAGCGCATCGGCGAACGGTTTCACGAAACCTGCCAACTGCATCGGTTCGATTTCACCGCCACGTATCGCCGACGGATCGACCGAATACATGCGCGCAAGAACGGAGAACTTGGTCTTGCCGGTTACTATGCGTTCGCGCATGTCGAGCAGACGTTCGCGGGTACGACGCTTGGCGGCATCGATGCCGTCGGGGAATTTGGTGATATGGGCATACACATACTGTTTGGCGATAATCGGGAGGCTGTCCTTGTCCATATTCCGGTAAAAACGCTCCACTTCACCCGGCACGACAGTTACCTTGCTGATCACCTCGTTCTGCATCGCCGCGGCATAGGACTGTTCCTCGAAACGGCGGCGAAGAAGTTCGCGGATATGATAAATCGCCATGTGGTTCTTCTTTTCGAGCGCGGTAATCGACCCCGCCTCCTCGATAAGCGCCTGCACCTGCGACTCGACACGTTGGAGAACATCGCTGTTGTTTATCGACACCGAGTCGATAAGAGCCTGATTGTAGAGCAGTTTCTGCATCAGCAGATGTTCGAGGGCTTCGTTCTTCGGATCGCGGTCGGACGTATAGCCCTCCGCCCTGCGCTGTTCGACCAACTGATTGGCGAGTTGCTCGACATCGGAATACGTAATCGACGAATTCCCGACCACGGCAACCACCTTGTCCAACATCACGAAATGCTTCTGTGCATACGAGCCGCAAACCGCAGCGCACACGAGCATCGCCATCAATAAACTCTTCTTCATTCGAATATATACGATTTAATACAAATTCAACATTATGTTTCGGGCTGCTGCGCACCATCTTCTTCGCAGAATATACGCGCATTCCCGCTTTCGATTGCACTGCGCATTATATTCTCCTCGTGGGCATGGAGCACTTCGCCCTGACGCTGATTTATAAGTATTCGGCGAATATTGTCCTTTGCCATGAACAGCGGCATCATATCGCCCTCGACCAGAGCATCGGTTATCTGGAAACAGTAGTACGTGCGGTCGTGATGAATCTGCTGCACGTCGCGTTTGGACAGATAGCCGTCATAACTCATCGAGCGGAGCACCGGCAGATTGCTGAGAAACTCCGTAAAATCGACCCACTCGCCGAACGTCGTCAGACGCATGTTGTTCTTGCGGCACAACTCCTCGAAGTCCCTGCGCTCCTCCTTCTTCTGCGAACGCATGAGTTTGAGCAGATGGTCGCGGCGGCGGTAATTCTCGCCTATCTCCACTATGCACCCCTTGACAACCGGTTTCGTCAGCCGGAAATCGCCGCGATGGTTCTCGTAATACGCCTCTATCTCCCCGTCGGTTATGTCGTCGTTCATCTCCGTATCGAGATAATACTGATCGATTTTGCGAATCAGCAGCGACTGGCGGTAATCATCGACCATGCGGTCGATATCGGCAACCGACGACGAAAACATCTGTTCGGCCTCCTGCAATTTCAACTGTCTGACAATCCACTTTTCGATATATGCATCCGCGTAATCGGCACTGTCCGTGCCGGTCAGCCCCTTCGGCAGCACGGCATTCATGTCGGATGCCGAAAGTTGTTTCCTGCCGACACGCGCAAGTACCTCGTCGCCCGAGAAAATGGCGGACGAATTGCGGCAGGAGACTGCGCAAACCGATAAAAACACGACCGTTATGCCAATTACAAATTTCATATACAACTTGCAAAGATAAGATTTTTACCGGAATAAAACGTATTTCGGCGCAATAATATTGCCGCTCTCGCTCAAATATACCTGCAAATGCAGCCGGACAAAAGGTTTGCAAAGATTATTCCCGCGATTTCGGGACAGACCGCACGCGTTTCGACGCACCGTTCAGCGGCGAAAAACCTTGCGCCCCGCCTCGATTGAAAACAGCAGGAAAAGCAGTGCCGAAACGCCGTAGACGGCATAATAGGCGATGCCGCCGCCGAGGATTTCGCTCAACGGGACGCTCTCCATGCCGAAACATATAAGAGCGAATGCAATAGCATTGTTTATCGAATGGAGGATAATCGTCGAGAAAAGCGAATGCGTCCTTATATATACGATGCCGAATATGCCGCCTACGACTATGCCTGCCAAAACGGTGGAGGGCTCGACATGCACAAGTCCGAAGAACAGTGCCGAAACAGCGACGGCGGCGGCATCGCTCCAACGGCGGCGAACAGTTTCGAGAACAAGTCCGCGGCAGAGTATCTCCTCCAACACGGGAGCGAATACGACAGCGGTAACGCAAGCCCACAATCCGCGCCCCACGCCTGCGTCCTCGATGCTCGGCAACATCGCCATAAACGGTTCGAGAACGATTTGGGCTGCGATAATCCATATCGTGCCCGACAGAATTATGTTGGGATTGAGACCCGATGCCGAAAAACCGGCGAAAAGCCATTTGCCGCCGCGCAGACGAACATAAAAATATATCGTCAGCAGAGAGACCGCCATGGAAACCGGATAGAGAATCGCCATTCCTTCGCCGCGGAGAATCTGCGCCCCCATATACGATTCGACATCCTCGACCTGCAAATCGGAGATGTCGGGCAGATTCAGACCGCACCACGACAGCAGAGCCGCAGTCAGAACCTGCGTAACGAAAAACAGGATTAAGATAACGGGGATATCGGCGACGGCGGGGAAAATTTTCGATTTCGGTGCCGTCCCGACCGCATTCGCAGGTGCATTCTGCGCCGCATCCTCCGTCATGGTTTCTTCTCGTTTATCGGTCATAATGCTTTCGGTTTCGGGGAGCAAAGATAATCAAATCGCAGCAAATATTTGCAATTTCGCAATTTTTATAAATATGTATTATGCCGCACCCGTTCTGCGCGTATTGCCTATAAGACCGCTATTACCTGTTGATGCGATACGGACGGTTGCCGGACCGGGAGGAGTGGAAGGGGGTGCCATGCCGATACCCGCTCTCCGTCATCCTGAGCGTTAGCGAAGGATCTGAACAGATGTTTCGCTCCGAGCAACATGACGACCGCACAAAGGCAGATTGCCGCGTCGGACTTGCGTCCTCCTCGCAATGGCTTTTCGGTATAAATTGTATACGGTTGCCAAAATAAATATCGGAGTTTTCGTTATTTTTATTAAATTTGCCCGATTGTATATCCTCACGCGCAAAAGGCGCAGGGACATAAACCGCACATTTTCATAAAACGGAGACGAAATGGCAAAAGTAGTAGCACTCGCGAATCAAAAAGGCGGCGTCGGCAAAACCACGACGGCGATAAATCTGTCGGCATCGATAGCCCTGCTCGGCAAAAAGGTTCTTCTGCTCGATGCCGACCCGCAGGCGAACGCCACATCGGGGCTGGGATTCGACATCAATCTCGACGGAATCTACGAGTGCATATCGGGCGAAAAAACCGCAGACGAGGTAATCGTCAAAAGCGAAGACGTAAAGAACCTGTGGCTGCTGCCGTCGAGCATCGATTTGGTGGCGGCGGATACCGAACTGCCGAAAATGGAAAATGCGCACCATGTAATCAAGAGCATAATCGACAGCGTCCGCGACAGGTTCGATTACGTCTTCATCGACTGTTCGCCGTCGCTCGGATACACGACGGTCAATATTCTGACCGCAGCCGACTCGGTAATGATTCCCGTACAGTGCGAATATCTCGCGCTCGAAGGGTTGAGCAAACTGCTCAATACCATAAAAATAGTCAAGAGCGGGCTCAATCCGTCGCTCGAAATCGAGGGTTTCGTGCTGACGATGTACATGCGCAACCGACTCAACAACCAAGTCGCCAACGAAGTGCGCGAACACTTCGGACCGCTCGCTTACGACACGGTGATACAACGCAACATCCGTTTGGGCGAAGCACCGTCGCACGGCAAGCCGATAATGCTGTACGATGCCTCGGCGGTCGGCTCGATAAACTATCTGACGCTGGCGAAAGAGTTCCTGAAAAGAAATCGAAAAAAGTAGATATATGAAACAGAAAGGATTAGGCAGAGGTTTGGATGCCATATTCGGTAATGACGCAATCGATGTCAAGGCGAAACCGATGACGGAAATGTCCGAAATCGAAATCACCGACATCATACCGAACCCGACACAGCCGCGTACACGGTTCGACGAGCAGGCACTCGACGAACTCGCCGATTCGATTCGGGTTTTGGGCGTCATTCAGCCGATAACCGTCAAGAAAGACGGAGACAAATACATTATCGTCAGCGGAGAACGGCGTTGGCGGGCTGCACGCATGGCAGGCTTGGAGAGTATGCCGGCATACATCCGCGACGTGGACGACACCAATCTGCATGCGATGGCGTTGGTCGAGAACATTCAGCGTCAGGACCTGAATGCCATAGAGGTCGCCCTCGGGCTGCAACGGCTTGTGGACGAATGCGGACTGACGCAGGACGCATTGGCGGACAAGGTCGGCAAGAAACGTTCGACGATAGCCAACTACATGCGTCTGCTCAAACTGCCGAACGAAATACAACTCGCCGTCAAGGAGGGTATCATCTCGATGGGACACGCCAAAGCGATAGCATCGGTAGAGAATCGCAAACAGCAACTCTCGCTGCTGAAAAAGTGCGTCAAATACGACATGTCGGTGCGGCAGATAGAAGATGCGGCACGTGCGCTGACCGAAAAAGCGGCACGCATCGCTGAACAGCCGGCCGAGGAGGAGTATCCGGAATCGTACACACGTCTGGTAGAGTATTTGGAGAAGTTCTTCTCGGAAGACATCAGCATCAAACGCGGCAAAAACGGCGGCGGAAAGATTGTCATAGGCTTCGCCGAGGACAAGGATGTGGAACGATTCATCGAACGGTTCGCCGAAAAACGATAGGCAGACAGAGGAATAATGGCAGCGAACGGAATAAAAGACATTCTGATTAAAATAATCGTCATCGCATCGGCGACTGCCGTATGCAACGTATCGTATGCGCAGTTCGGTCGGCAATTGCGCGGTCCCCGCACGGTAATTCGCGGCGGAATGATACAGAAGGTCGATTCGCTGGCACAGGCGAAAGCGGATTCCGCACTCGTCGCCAATCTCGCCGATTCGCTGTCGAAGATTCCTGCCGATTCGCTGTTCGCCGTATCCGATTCGCTGAAAATGATGCTGCCCGACTCCATACGGCGCGATTTGTTCGCCTCGACGGAGATGCCGGATTCGCTCGCCGGCGACTCGGTCGTACTGACCGAAAAACAACTCAAACGGCAGCGGCGGCGCGAAAACCGCAAACCGTTGTTGAGCGACTCGATGGCACTGCGCAAAGTCTGCTGGGCTTCGCTCGTACTGCCCGGCTTCGGACAGATTTACAATAAGCAATACTGGAAGTTGCCGATTCTTTACGGCACTGTCGGAGCGTCGCTCGGAATGTGCATCCACGAAAACAGCAAATACAAACCGCTGAAAAAGCAGTTCGACCTGATGACCGACCAGAGCATGATTCGCACCGAGGAGTTGAACTCGCTGCAAACACGGATGTTGAGACACAACACGTGGCGGCAGGTCTTCATGCTGACGACCATCGCATCGTACCTGTATTTCATAGGCGATGCAGCCATATGCTACTCGACCAACGAGGTTTCGTCGGTAAACAAGGCGACGACGCTCGCCACGATATGCCCGGGTGCGGGACAGATATACAACAAAAGTTACTGGCGCGTGCCGATAGTAATCGGAGGTTTCGCCACGACGATATACTGCATCGACTGGAACAATCGCGGATACCAACGGTTCAAAAAGGCATACCGCCTGCGTTACGACTACGACCAGAATCCCGGCAACTACCCCGACGGAGCGCAGGACGAGTTCGGCGGACGTTACTCGGCATCGTTCCTCAAAAATCTGCGCGACAGTTACCGGCGCAACCGCGACCTCTGCATAATAATAACCGCAGGGCTTTATGTCTTGCAGATTATAGATGCCCATGTGGACGCGCACCTGCGCGATTACGACATCTCGGACGATTTGGCATTGAACATACAGCCGATGATCGACTATTCGTACAATCCGATGTTCAAATCGAACAGCGCGACGTTCGGGATGAGTCTCAACTTTAAGTTCTGACATCATGAAGCCCATTCTCAAATCGACAGTGCTCTGCCTTGCCGCCATATGTTTCGCCGGCACGTGTATAGCCGCAACGGCTGCCGAAGGGCGGCGCAAACGCAAAACAGCCCCGAAACCGGTATACGACACCATTCGCGTCGTCATAACCGACACCGTACGCGTCGAGCCGACCGCCCCGCCCCGAATAGATACGCTATGCACGTCGCTGTCGCCGGTCGAAATAGATTCGCTCGTCGATGTTTGGAGAACGTTGCAGACGCAGCAAAGCGACCGCCGATTCTTCGAGCCCTATTCTGCGGAGACGGAATCCGAGAAATCGATTCCGGCGGACTCGCTCTACCGTTCGCGGCTGCAAGACCTCGTATCGCCCGTCCACCTGCCCTACAACTATATCGTGCGCGACTATATAAACCAGTATCTCAACGGGCGTTGGAGCGCACTGGGACGCATAGTGGCACTGTCCAAGTACTATTTCCCGATTATCGAGCAGGAACTGATAAATGCCGGTCTGCCCGTCGAACTGCGTGCGCTGCCTGTCATCGAATCCAACCTTTCGCCGCTCGCCACCTCGCGAATGGGGGCGGTCGGATTGTGGCAGTTCATTCCGTCCACCGGAAAAAATCTCGGGCTCGAAATCAATTCGCTCGTCGATGAACGCTGCGACCCGATACTGTCCACCCGTGCCGCATGCCGGTTTTTGAAAGATTTGTACCGCATCTACGGCGACTGGACTTTGGCTATCGCCGCCTATAACTGCGGACCGGGCAACGTGAACAAGGCCATCGCCCGTGCCGGAGCCGATTGCAGGACATTCTGGGACATATACGACTATCTGCCGAGAGAGACCCGCGGATACGTCCCGAAGTTCATCGCGGCATCCTATGCATACGCCTATCACAACCTGCACGACGTAAAGACAGAGCCTGCGCCCGACTGCATCGCAACAGACACGGTAACCATCGACCGGGTGATGCATCTGGGACAAGTCGCCTCGACCATCGACATTCCGCTCGAAACGCTGCGGACGCTGAACCCGCAATACAAACTCGACATCGTACCGGCATCGAGAAAGACTTACGCGCTTACGCTGCCCGTACGATATCTGTCGGAGTTCATCGAAAACCGCGACTCGATTTACAGCAAGGATTCGCTCTATCTCAAAGAGTACCTGAATCCAGCGAATCTCGAAAAGAAAAGGGCTGAGGGCGTAGGTTACATATATAAGGTAAAGGCGGGCGACAATCTCGGGCTGATTGCCAAACGCAATCGCGTTACCGTCAAAGAACTCATGCGCTGGAACCGTCTCAAATCCACTACCATTCGCATCGGTCAGCGGCTGCGCATCGAACGTCCGAAACCGCGGGGGTAAGGTTTTGGTTATGGTCGGTTAAGGTCGGTTAAGGTCTTTAAAGTCTTTAAGTTCAAGCGGCAGGCATTAAGCCCGCCGCTTTTAGTTCGCCGCCTTATTGTCATTAACGGCTTATTTCTTCTCCGGATAGTGCATCGGCGCAAAAAACTCGTCGAGGGCAATATTGTAAAACCGACAAATCTTGGCTATCGATTCCACTGACGGGAATTTCTGACCGCTCTCGTATTCCCATATTTTCAACCGGGTATTATTCGACAAATACTCTTGGGTATGGTGATGCGACTCTCGAATTTCGCATATTCGTTTAGCGACCAAACTTACCAATATTGGACTTGTGCGTTTCAATCCTGCAATTTTTTACAAAAGAATTACAATACATAAGCCTTTCATTACCCCATAAAGGGGAAATAAGGAAAAGTTTCAATACATTTGCAGTGAAATTCAAACTCCGATACAGGAATTGTTTTTTACTGCAATTAAACAGGGGTTTGGTCGCTTGGAGAACCAATAGGAATACAAAAAGAGGGAAAATGAGACTTGAAACGATGATTTTTGCTTGTCAGTAAGAGACTTTTACGAGATTTTAATTACCTTTACATTTGGATTGAGGCAACTCTTTCCAAGACATACGGAATAAAAAACTTATTAGGTCAAATGGTATAGAGGCAGGTATGATTAATGTAGAAAATCTTTCATTCAGTTATACAAAAAGTCCTTTCATCTCAAACATGAACTTTTCTGTTTCAGAGGGCGAAATCTTTGGCTTTTTGGGACCGTCGGGAGCTGGTAAAAGCACATTACAAAAAATCTTGATTGGAATGCTGACTGCTTATCAAGGCTCTGCTATGGTAAACGGTGTTGAGTGCAAAGAGCGCACAAAATGTTTTTATGAG
>CAYRSF010000015.1:0-7295 GCA_964427035.1 uncultured Alistipes sp. | reverse complement strand
CCGAGATAATCGAAACACATCGTGTTCAGACAATCGAGGTAACGCCGGAATCCGAACTCATCCGCCAGCGCATATATCTTTTGCCAATCGACTTTTTCGCCGTACCGGTCGATAAATAGCGACCAGTCGATAAGATGCCTTATGGATATGTTTCCCGCAGAGAAATGCGCTCCCGAATGCAGCGTAAGAAACAGTGCGTTGAGATTGGGCGACGGAATGTACGCCTCCTGCCCGCCTATTTCGATTCTTATCGGCTCCTCAGTTTCGGCAATGGATTTCAGATGCTGTTCGAGTTTCGATTTCGACCGACGCGAATGCGCCTCTATAAAGTCATAATGGTTCTCTATCATCGTTTTGCCGATGTAGAAAACCGTGTGGTGGCACTTGTCTTCGTCTATCGGTATATTGTAGCGGTTGCGCAGAATCTCGTCGGCTTCCCGCTGTTTGCCGAACAGATATATGTCGATGTCGCTGCATGGGCGATGATTCGGTTTAGGGTAGAACTGCGACAATCCCAGCCCTTTGAGTATCATCATACGAATGCCGTTCTGTCGGAGTATTTCGGCAAGCCGAGCCGCAGTTTTGAGTTTGGCGGCATACCCGGTTTCGATATCGGAGACAGTCGAAATGAACCGCATCTTTATCTGTCGCGGAATGGCAATGCCTGCTTCGGTTATGGCATCGAATACTATTGCCCCTACGCCTTGGCGCACGGCGAATTTGTGGATATTTACCCAATCGTCGATTGACAATTCGTCGAACGATATGCTGCCGGGCGAATCGCTGTCGTGCCACAGTGCATATTTCAGCAATCGGGTTACTATGTCGGCGTAACGCTCCATCGTCGTTAGCGATATGACTGGTACCACTCGGCGAATCGGGCGATGCCCTCTTCGAGCGTTACGTGCGGTTTGTATCCGAAGTCGCGTTCGAGTTTGGTCGTGTCCGCGTAAGTCGTGTAGACGTCGCCTTTCTGCATCGGCATCATCTTCATCTCCGCCTTTTTGCCGAGCGTACGTTCGAGCGTTCGGATGAAATCCATCAACTGCATCGGATGTCCGCAGCCGATGTTGTAAACTTCCGCCGGAACGGGATGTTCGTCGGATGCAGCCGGAGCCTTGTCGATAACGCGCACGACACCCTCGATGATGTCGTCGATATATGTGAAGTCGCGCGACAGATTGCCGTTGTTGAACACTTTGATAGGTTCGCCGGCGACAATCGCTTTCGTGAACAGAATCGGTGCCATGTCGGGGCGTCCCCACGGACCGTAAACCGTGAAGAACCGCAGCCCCGTGGCAGGTATGCCGTAGAGTTTCGAGTAGACGTTCGCCATCAGTTCGTTCGATTTCTTGGTCGCTGCATATAGCGATACGGGGTTGTCCACGCGGTCGTCCTCCGAGAACGGAGTTTTGGTGTTGCCGCCGTAGACGCTGCTCGACGATGCGTATACGAAGTGGCGAACCGGATTGTGGCGCGCACATTCCAACAGATTTACGAATCCTGCGATATTGCTTTCGATGTAGGCATACGGATTTTCGAGCGAGTAACGCACTCCCGCCTGCGCCGCGAGGTTCACCACCGCGTCGAACTTCTCCTCGGCGAACAGTTTCTGCAACGATTCGCGGTCTTCGAGTTGAAGTTTGATGAACCGGTATGCTTCGTATTCGGTGCTCCGCACCTCTTTGCCGTATTCGATTGCCGACTCCGCGATTCCGGTCTTCGACAGCCGGGCGTATTTCAGCCTTACGTCGTAATAATCGTTTATCGAGTCGATGCCTACTACTTCGTCGCCGCGTTCGAGCAGCCTTTTTGCGAGATGATAACCTATGAATCCGGCTGTGCCGGTTACAAGAATTTTCATATTGTGAATCGTGTTTCTTATTTCTGTTTGTCGATTCTGCCGGGGTACGCTTCGAGAGCCTTTCCGAGAACCTTTATGGCCCGTTTCAACTCTTTCTTCGCCAATACGTAGGCTATGCGCACCTCATCGTGCCCGAGCCCTTCTTCGGAATAGAAGCCCGATGCCGGCGCGAGCATGACTGTTTCCCCTTCGTATTCGAAATCATTCAGACACCATTCGCAGAATCTGTCGCTGTCGTCGATAGGCAGTCGCGCGACGGTATAGAATGCGCCCATCGGAATCGGTGAATATACGCCGTGCAGTTTGTTGAGTTCGTCTATCAGACAGTTGCGCCGTTCGATGTACTCTTCGTAGGTGTGTATCGCATACGAGCGCGGACTGTCCAACGATGCCTCAGCCACGATTTGCCCGAGCAGCGGCGGGCTCAATCTCGCCTGACAGAACTTCATCACTGCATTTCGCAGCGTTTTGTTTTTCGTAATCAATGCCCCGATTCTTATTCCGCACTCCGAGTAACGTTTCGATACCGAGTCGATTAATACGACGTTGTCTTCGATGTCTTCGAGGTGGCATGCCGAGATGTAAGGCGAACCGGTGTAGATGAACTCGCGGTATACTTCGTCCGAGAACAGGAACAGGTCGTATTTCTTTACGAGATCGCGTATGCGGTTCATCTCCTTGCGCGTATACAGATACCCGGTAGGGTTGTTGGGATTGCAGATGAGTATTCCGCGGGTGCGTTCGTTTATCAGTTCCTCGAACCGCTCGATCGACGGCAGAGCGAACCCTTCGTCTATCGTGGAGGTTATCGGACGTATGACGGCACCTGCCGAAACCGCGAATGCCATGTAGTTGGCGTATGCCGGTTCGGGGACTATTATTTCGTCGCCGGGGTTCAGACACGACATGAATGCGAACAGTACGGCTTCCGAGCCGCCGGCCGTGATGATTATGTCGTCGGCGGACAACTTTATCTGGTATTGGTCGTAGTAGCCGACCAGTTTTTCGCGCAGCGAACGGAATCCGTCGCTCGGGCTGTATTCGAGAATCTTGCGGTCGATATGTTTGAGGGCTTTGAGACCGACCTCGGGAGTCTCTATATCGGGCTGACCGATATTGAGGTGATAAACCTTCGTGCCCCGGCTTTTGGCGGCTTCCGCCAGAGGAGCGAGTCGCCGAATAGGGGATTCGGGCATGAGTACGGCTCTTTCCGATATTTGTGGCATAATCTTATGATATATGTTTGCACAAATTTAAGTATAAATTTTGTCTTCTCCAATTAGACAATCGTTTTTTTGACAACTTATGACACGCGAATTTTTGCACGTCTCGCCCGCGTGCTTTCAGGCGACAAACCGTATCATTGAATAGTATCAACAATAGCAATACGTCAGCCCGACGAACAGTCGGGCTGACGTATTTGCCGAAATCCGTAAACCGATTAGAGATTCGGATTGATTTTGTTCCAGTCGGCGATAGCAGGGATTATGCCCATTTCGATAACCTCGTCGCGCAGTTTGCACAGGTGCTTGTAACTTTCGACGAGCGACTGATGCTCCTCGGCAGTTCCTTTTACAGGAATGTATTTCACGCCGTCTTTGGTGATGGATGTTTCCATCGCCATCATGATGTTCGCGAACTCCGGAGTATTCACATATACGCCCGCAGGCCAGCGGAAAGCCGCACCGCCCATTGCTGCGGCAATCATCTCTATCGATACGTATGCAGGGCTTTGGAACGACGAACGGCCGCGCAGGTCGATGATGTTCTTGCCGCCTTGTATTACGCGCTGACGGAGTGCGTCCCAATCCTCCCGCGGCATGCGGTCGGTGCCGATGATGTCGGCAAGCGGCGTACCCTGAACCTTGGTGGTCGATGCGAATACTGCCATTTGCTCGCCGTGTCCTCCGTAAGTGCGCGAGTTGGTGATTTCCTCTGCCGGAATTTTGAAATATTTTGCGAGTTCGCTGCGCAGACGGGTCGAATCGAGTGCCGCGAGGGTGGTTACCTGATTCGGTTTCAGTCCTGAGTATATCAACGTAATCAGACCGGTGATGTCTGCCGGGTTGAAGATTACGACGACATGCTTTACATCGGGGCAGTACTCGCGGATATTTTTTCCGAATTCGGCTGCAATCTCGGCGTTGCCTTTCAACAGGTCTTCGCGCGTCATGCCTGCCTTGCGGGCAGCACCGCCCGACGATACGATATATTTGGCGTCGGTGAGCGCGTCCTTGATGTCCGAGGTGAAAGTGAGGTTCACACCGTCGAATCCGCAGTGGAACAACTCCTCTGCAACACCTTCGAGTGCCGGTGCGAACGGGTCGTACAGGCAGATGTTCGACGAAAGTTTCATCATTATGGCGCACTGGGCCATGTTGGAGCCTATCATGCCGGCTGCGCCGACGATAGTAAGTTTTTCGTTCGTAAGAAAATTCATAATGTTTTTGTTTTACAGTTCGTTGTGGTAATCCTATATATTAACGTATGTGCATTCGATGCCGACCTTGCGCAGCAAATCGAGCCCTTCGTTGTTGCGATACTCCTCGCAGTACACGACGCGTTTTATACCTGCCTGAATAATCAGTTTCGCGCATTCTATGCACGGCGATGCGGTGATATAGAGCGTCGCCCCGTCGCAGTTGTTCGCGCTTTTGGCGACTTTCGTTATCGCATTCGCTTCGGCATGGAGCACGTATGGTTTCGTCTGTCCCATGTCGTCCTCGCAGACGTTCTCGAATCCCGACGGAGTGCCGTTGTAGCCGTCCGAGATAATCATCTTGTCCTTGACGATAAGCGCGCCTACCTGACGGCGTACGCAATACGAGTTTTCTGCCCAGATGCGCGCCATTCTGAGGTATCTCGTATCGAGTTGCCGCTGTTTTTCTTCTGCGTATCCGCCCATTTGAGTGTGCTTAAAGCCCTTTGCCGTGGCAGTGTTTGTAGTTCTTGCCGCTTCCGCACGGACACGGATCGTTGCGTCCGATTTTCTTGTCGGCTATCATCGGCGCAGGTTTGCTCTTTTCGCCCTGACCTGCCGCTGCGGCTGCCGCCATACGCGATGCCTGCAACTTGTTCACATCTACTTTCGCCCTCTGCTGACGCTCTTTCTGTATGGTTTCGGCATTCTGCTCCCTTACCGGAATGTACGATTTGTTGAGTACCGCCAGCACGTCCCGATTGACCTTTTCGAGCATCTTCGAGAAGAGGTTGAACGATTCGAACTTGTATATCAACAGCGGGTCTTTCTGCTCGTAGGATGCGTTCTGCACGCTTTGGCGCAGATCGTCCATTTCTCGCAGATGTTCTCTCCATGCGTCGTCGATGGTCGTGAACATCACGACTTTCGAGAATACCTTGTAGATTTCGGCTCCGTCGCTGTCCTTGCAGCGTTGCAGATTGACCGGAATGTTGTATCCCAAATGCCCGTTCGTGAGCGGGAAATATATGTTGCCGTCCATCTGCTCCTTGCGGTCTTCGTAGATTCGCGACATTACCGGACGCACCGTGTCTGCAACAGCCTTGGCTCTGCGGTTGAATGCCGTTTGCAAATCGGCGACTATCAACTCCACGAGTTCGTCGTGTTTCGCCTTGCCGTATGTCTCCTCATCGAATGACGGCTGAGTGCCGACTTCGCGTATGAGGTCGAATCCGAACTCCTCGAACGTATAGCCTTCGTGCTCGTTCACGAACGTTTCGGCATAGTCGTACATGATGTTGTTGAGGTCTATTTCGATACGTTCTCCGTAGAGTGCATGCCGGCGGCGCGTGTAGATTACTTCGCGCTGCGAATTCATCACGTCGTCGTATTCGAGCAGACGCTTGCGGATGCCGAAATTGTTCTCCTCGACTTTGCGCTGCGCACGCTCCACCGCCTTGGTCATCATGCGGGCCTGAATGGCTTCGCCCTCCTCGACGCCCATTCTGTCCATCATGGCGGCGATGCGCTCCGAACCGAACAGACGCATAAGGTCGTCTTCGAACGATACGAAGAACTGCGACGAGCCCGGGTCGCCCTGACGTCCAGCACGACCGCGCAACTGACGGTCTACGCGGCGGCTTTCGTGGCGTTCCGTACCGATTATCGCCAAACCGCCGGCTTTCTTGACATCATCCGTGAGTTTGATATCCGTTCCTCGACCTGCCATGTTGGTGGCTATCGTTACCTGTCCCGGACGTCCTGCCTCGGCGACGATTTGCGCTTCGAGTTGATGCTGTTTGGCATTGAGAACGTTGTGTTTGATGCCGCGTATTTTGAGCATGCGGCTGAGCAATTCCGAAATTTCGACCGACGTGGTGCCGACCAGTACCGGACGACCTTCGCCCACGAGTTTGATTATCTCCTCGATAACGGCGTTGTATTTTTCGCGCTTGGTCTTGTATATCAGGTCTTCCCTGTCCTGCCTGATTACGGGGCGGTTGGTCGGGATAACGACGACATCCAGTTTGTAGATGTTCCAGAACTCCGATGCCTCGGTCTCTGCCGTACCGGTCATGCCGCCGAGTTTGTGATACATGCGGAAATAGTTCTGCAACGTAATCGTCGCGAAAGTCTGCGTCGCCGCTTCGACCTTGACGCGCTCCTTGGCTTCGATAGCCTGATGCAGACCGTCCGAGTAGCGGCGGCCGTCGAGAATACGCCCCGTCTGCTCGTCCACGATTTTCACCTTGTTGTCCATAACGACATACTCCACGTCTTTCTCGAACATCGAGTAGGCTTTGAGCAACTGATGCACCGTATGCACCCGCTCCGATTTGATGGAGTAGTCGTTGATTATCTCGTCTTTCTTCTGCGCCTTCTCCTCCAACGAAAGTTCCGCTTTCTCCAAATCGGCTATCTCGGCTCCGATGTCGGGCAGCACGAAGAATCCGTCTTCGTTGAAATAACGGGACAGGACTTCGTGCCCTTTGTCGGTGAGTTCCACCGAATTCATCTTTTCGTCGATTACGAAGAACAGTTCATCGGTGATTTCGGGCATGCGGCGGTTGTTGTCCGCCATGTAGATGTTTTCGGTCTTCTGCATCTGCACCTTGATGCCCTGTTCCGAAAGGAATTTTATCAGCGGCTTGTATTTCGGCAGACCCTTGTAGGCGCGGTACATGAGTATGCCCGCCTTCTCCATCTGACCTTCGGCTGCGAGTTTGCGCGATTCGGCGACGAGGTTCGTTACGAAATCCTTCTGCAATCCGTAGAGATGTTCGATTGCCGGACGGTACTGCTCGAACATCTGGTCGTCTCCTTTCGGCACGGGACCCGAGATGATGAGCGGCGTACGTGCGTCGTCTATCAGCACGGAGTCCACCTCATCGACGATTGCGAAATGATGTTTGCGCTGCACGAGGTCGTCCGGCGACGAAGCCATGTTGTCGCGCAGATAGTCGAAACCGTATTCGTTGTTCGTTCCGAAGGTGATGTCTGCCATGTATGCCT
>CAYRSF010000014.1:0-21398 GCA_964427035.1 uncultured Alistipes sp. | reverse complement strand
GCCTTACTGCCGCCGAATTTCGCAGCGCGACCTCAACCGCTTTCCTGCCGACCTATAATACCTGTCAGGCGGCATTTATGCCGCCGCAACCTGTAAGCGGGCTCTGCCCGCGCGACCTGTTCCGCCTTAAAACCGGCACGTGCCCCGCCGCAACCTGTAAGCGGGCGGAAAAACAGCGCACCCGACCTTGACGGCATCGGGCGGCATCGGCGGAAAGGTCGGCATTCGCCGTTCGACAGTTGTGTGCCTGCAACATAACAATTCGGGGTAAATACTTTGTATTTAGAAGCCTTTTTTGTAATTTTGCGAACTTTCGTATGTCGAAAGCGGTGTCGGGCGCAAGCCGCCGGGCACGGATGACGGAAATGTAATTCAAATTGATTAAAACAGAAAATATCATGGTAAAACCAACGCTTTTGGTACTTGCGGCTGGTATGGGGTCGCGGTACGGTTCGCTGAAACAGATGGACGGGGTAGGTCCCAACGGTGAAGCAATCATCGATTATTCGATTTACGACGCTATTCGCGCCGGATTCGGCAAGGTGGTTTTCGTTATCCGCCATTCGTTCGCCGATGCTTTCACGGAAGTATTCAATGCCGAACGTTTCGGCGGTAAAATCGAGGTCGGGTACGTATATCAGGAACTCGACTGTCTGCCCGAAGGTTTCGCCGTTCCCGAGGGACGCGAGAAGCCGTGGGGTACGAATCATGCGGTCATGATGGCTGCCGACGCAATCGGGGAGCCGTTCGCCGTTATCAATGCCGACGATTTCTACGGCGAGGATGCCTACAAGGTTATCGGCTCCTATTTGAGTACGCTCGACGGCAGCAGAAACGATTACTGCATGGTCGGCTACGAGGTGAACAAGACTCTTTCGGAGAACGGTACGGTATCGCGCGGCGTATGTACGCTGACTGCCGACGGTTATCTGCAATCGATGGTCGAGCGCACCAAAATCGAACGCAATGCCGAGGGAACGATTGTCTTCCACGATTTGGGCGAAGACGAGGTTTTGGCAGAAAATACGCCGGTGTCGATGAACCTGTTCGGATTCACGCCGGACTATTTCGAGTATTCGAAGCGGACTTTCGTCGAGTTCCTCGAAGATCCGAAGAATATCGCCAATCTCAAATCGGAATTCTTCATTCCGCTTATGGTAAATAAACTTATCGGCAGCGGAACAGCGAAAATGAAGGTGCTTGGCACGTCCGCCAAATGGTTCGGCGTTACGTACAAGGAGGACAAGCCGGCACTTATGGCGAAAATCGAAAAACTGATTGACGACGGAGTGTATCCGCGCAATCTGTGGGGGAAATAACGGGTGTTTTAAGGACTTTAACGACCTTAAAGACTTTAAGATAATTATTCATGGAAATGAAACGCGAGGTAAGAGTTCGTTTTGCTCCGAGCCCGACGGGACCGCTCCATATAGGCGGCGTCCGCACGGCTCTCTACAACTATCTGTTCGCCCGCCACAACGGCGGCAAGATGATTCTGCGTATCGAGGATACCGATTCGCAGCGATTCGTCGAGGGCGCCGAGGCGTACATTATCGAGTCGCTCCGCTGGTGCGGCATCGAAATCGACGAGGGCGTCGGCTGCGGCGGTCCTCATGCGCCGTATCGCCAGAGCGAACGACGCGAAATATATCTGAAATACGCCAAACGACTCGTCGATTCGGGTTGGGCATACTATGCTTTCGATACCGCAGAGGAACTGGACGCACTGCGCAAGCAGGCGGAGAGCCGCGGCGAAACGTTCGCATACAATTACAGCGTCCGCAACGTGCTGCCTACGTCGCTGTCGCTGCCTGCCGGAGAGGTGGAAAAGCGAATCGAACGGGGCGACATCTGGGTCATCCGCTTCAAAATGCCCGAAAACGAGGTGGTGAAGATGCACGACCTCATTCGCGGCGATGTCGAAGTGAATACCTCGACGCTCGACGACAAGGTGCTCTACAAGTCGGTCGATGCGCTGCCTACATACCACCTCGCCAATATCGTGGACGACCATTTGATGGAGATTTCGCACGTTATCCGGGGCGAGGAGTGGCTGCCGTCGCTGCCGCTGCACTATCTGCTCTACCGGGCGTTCGGCTGGTCGGTTAACCAGCCGGAGTTCGCACACCTGCCTCTGCTGTTGAAAACGGCGGGCGGCGGAAAACTCTCCAAGCGCGACGGCGACCAAATGGGATTCACCGTCTTCCCGCTCTATTGGGTTTCGCCTGCGGGAGATACGGCGCACGGTTATCGCGAGGACGGATATTTTCCGGAGGCGTTCATCAACATGCTCGCGCTTCTCGGCTGGAACCCGGGTACGGAGCAGGAGATATTCTCGATGCAGGAACTTATCGACGCCTTTTCGCTCGAACGAGTGTCGAAGTCGGGCGCGCGTTTCCAGCCCGATAAGGCTAAATGGTTCAATGCCCAATACATGCACCACAAGACCGAAGCCGAACTCGCTTCGTTCTATCAGCCGATTCTGCGCGAACACGGCATCGAAGTCCCGGACGAAACGGCTGGCAGGGTAGCGGGCATAATGAAGGAGCGCGCGACGTTCATTTCGGATTTGTGGGATTTGACGTCATATTTCTTCATCGCACCTGCCGAGTACGAGGAGAAGCAACTCAAAAAGTACTGGAAAGGCGAAAATCCGGCTCATCTCGCCGAACTTCGCGGGGTGCTGGCGGGAATCGACGACTTTTCATTGGAGAATACCGAACGTATCGTCCATGCGTGGATCGAGGAGCGGGGCTACGGCATGGGGCAGATTATGAACACCCTGCGTCTTGCGCTCGTCGGTGCGGGCAAGGGACCGGGCATGTACGACGTAACGTCGTTCCTCGGCAGGGAGGAGACCTTGCGCCGTATAGACAATCTTATTGCTAATGTAAAACCTTTGGAATAGACAGCAGTTATGACTATCGAGCAGAATGTATGGGGCGCAACGCCGGAGGGCGAAGCCATAATAATCTATACCATGCGCAATTCCCGCGGCAGCGAGGTGCAGGTATGCAGCATGGGAGCCGCGATAGTGTCGGTGAAGTTCGCCGACCGCAGCGGAAAGATAGACGATACCGTTCTCGGTTATCGCGACGCTTTGAGTTATCTGGGCGACGGCGCTGCGAGCGGCAAGTGCGTCGGTCGCGTCGCCAACCGTATCGCAGGCGGAAAAATGACCGTCGAGGGCGTCGAATATTCGCTCGAAGTCAATAACGGTCCGAATCATCTGCACGGCGGTACGAAAGGTTTCGCAAACCGCGTGTGGGAATCGCGCGTCGAAACGAACAGGGTCGTATTTTCGTTGGTGTCGCCCGACGGCGACCAGTCGTATCCGCATGAAGTGGCGGTCGAGGCGATATACGATTTCGATGATGAAGATTCGTTGGAGATAACGTTCCTCGCCAAGAGCGACGGCACCACGCCGGTCAATCTGACGAATCACGTCTATTGGAATTTGTCGGGCGAATCGAGCGGCAAAACGATACTCGACCACGAACTGCATCTGAATGCGTCGCGTGTTTTGGAGATGAACTCCGTGCAGATTCCTACCGGACGGCTGCTCGACGTGGCGGGGACGCCGCAGGACTTTACTTCATGGCGGCGTCTGGGCGACGATATCGACGCCGAATTCAACCATATCCGCGATTTCCGAGGCTACGACCACTTCTTCGTCGCGGACGGCTGGAAGCCCGACATCCTCGGCGAGGTCGGCGAACTGCGCGACAAGTCGTCGGGACGCTGCGTCAGGATTCTGTCGTCGCAGCCGGGCTGCATGGTCTATACGGGCAACTGGCTTTCGGGCGGATGCCCGGTAACGAAATCCGGCGGTCGCTATTGCGATTATGCGGGAGTGGCAATCGAGTGCCAAGGCTATCCGGATGCCGTCAATCATCCCGATTTCCCGTCGATTCTTCTCCGTGCTGGCGAACTCTATTGCCAGAAAACGGTATTCCGGCTCGGAACTTTCGGCGAGCGGTAGAACACTCGGATTCGGTGTGTCATGACGGGCAATCCGCTGCGCTGCCTTCGGAATTCGGCAGCAGGTGTTTTCACCTGCTGCCGAAATTTTATGTTCGACCTTGCGGAAGCCCCGTCGAAGCGTCAATTGCCCTCGGTTACCTCTACCACCTCGACCGTCCAGTCGAACAGGTCGGCGGCGCACTGTTGCTGCATGCGGTGCATCTGCGCCGTTGAGGTCGTGTCGCTCATCACGGCATTCACGAATGCATCGACGGTCGGATAGGTGTTATTGACCTTTTGCGACAGACAGTTGTAGAACGCATTCTGCTGCGTGCGGTCGAGTCCCGACGGCAGAATGTTGGCACTGACGAGATACTGGTAAGGATAAATATGGCGCATGTTGCGGGCGTCGGTATCGAGTTCTTCGACTATCGTCGTTACTACGTACACCTGCACCGTGTCGTTTACGCCCGGCATCTTGATAAATGTCGTGTAGACCGGATAATCCTCCTCGATATTCGCTGCCACGTTGTCCGAGAAGAGCATGTATTCGGCATCCGTAAGGTCGTTGAGGTAGACCATGTCGCGGTAGTCGCGCAGGAGATTGCGCATCGCCTGACGCTCCTGTCTGTTCCATTTCGTCTGCTGCGAGCAGCCGACGATGCTTAAAATCGAAAGTGCCGCTGCCGACACCGTCAGTAAAAATCTTTTCATTGCGTAATATTTTTTTGATATTGGTTCCAATTCCCGAAAGTCTCGGGTTTCGTTACGCAAAGAAATGCAATCAGTGTGCCACTCCGCGATATATGCGCAGCCACCGGACATAACCGACGGCGGCGAGGATGGAATAGAGCGCGTAAAGAGATGCCGTCAGCGGAATTCCCTTGTATACGTAAAGCGCGGCCGTAACGACATCCGCGACGAGCCACACGCCCCATTGTTCGATATATTTGCGCGAAAGCATCCACATGGCGACGATACTCATCGCCGTAGTCATCGAATCCCAGAAAGGCACGCTGCTGTCGGTGAACCGCACGAGCAGAAAGTATATCGCCGCATGCGCGACCGCATATGCGGCAACGAGCGGAATGATAAGCCTTGCGGGTGTGGGTGCGATATCCGTCGCGGCATGCCTTTTCGTTTCGGACGACCTTTTGTGCCATACGGCGAGCCCGTACAGCCCGGCGAGGACATAGTAAACCTGCATCGAACAATCGGCGTAAAGCCCCGCTTTGAAATAGAGCGCGCCGTGAACGACGGGCATTATCAGCCCGACAATCCACAGATATATGTCTGCGCGGTATTCCAACCACAGATAGAGCAGCCCGAGTGCTACGCCGATTGCTTGAAGCAGAAGTTTGGTGTCCATCGTTACGACATTAGAAATTCACAGTTACGTTCGCAAGTACGTTGAACGGAGCCTGCGGAAAGTAGTTAGCCCACGAACCTCGTTCGGCAAGCGTCGGACCTTCGAGCCACGAACCGCCGTAACCGTTGCTGCAATACTCGGTATCGAACAGGTTGTTGAGCGAAACGCCGAACCGGACGCTCTTTATGCGTTTCGTCCGCAGCGTGTACGACAAATCGAGATTGCTCACGCAGTAGCGGTCGAGCGTCAAATCCTTGTAATTGCCGTTGGTGAGGTACTGTCTGCCGACATACTGCGTGTGGAGTACAGCCTGAAATCCCTTGACGTGGAAATCGAACACCGTTCCCGCGATTACATTCGGCGAGTATGCTATCGTGCGCGTCCCCATTTCGAACTCTGTGCCGTCGATATTCTCGACATAGTTTTCGATGCGGTTCTGACTGAATGTAGCGTTCGCTCCGAAAGTGAACCACTTTGTCGGACGCACCGAGAGCGTAAGTTCGATTCCGCGGCGGTAACTGTCAGGTACGTTGATATTGAGATTGTCGCCGCCGTCGTTCATCAGCCCCGTATGAACCAGTTGGTCGTGATAATCCATATAATACAGGTTGATGCCCGCATCGACGATATCGTATGACAGACGGTAGCCCAACTCGTAATCGAGCAGCCGCTCCGCCTTCGGATTGCCTTCGAGCCCCGAGAACAGATGCCGGTCGGTGAAATCGTTTCGCGTCGGCTCCTTGTGGGCGACGGCGAACGAAAAGTAGAACGAGTGGTGTTTGCCGAGTTCGTAGTCGATGCCGACGTGCGGATTGAAGAAGTGATACTTTTCGTTCACGTCGATAGGCTGCATCGTGCCTGCCGTCCAGTCGTAGTTGTCGTTGGTTCCCCACGCCTTGTAGCGGACGTAGCGGTACTGCATGTCGGCGAAGAGGTAGAACCCTTTGAATATGTTCCAGTTCGCCTTGGCGAATACGTTGGCGTCCTGTTTGCGCACGTCGTTGTCGTACCATATCGCTTTGTCGTACAGCGAACTGTCGCTCACGCCGTCCACCCAGTCCAGCGTCCCCCAGTGAGGACACGTGTACATGCTCCACGAACCGCCGAATACCAAATCGAGTTTTCGGGTCGAGTATTGCGCTGCGGCGTTCAGTCCGCCCATATGATTGCGCATCACCTTGCGGCGGATAAGGTCGGACTGGTCGAAACCGTCGCCGAGATTCAGATTGTCGTAGCCGGCGATATATGCGTCGTCCTTATACTGCCTGTAATATCCGTAGCCGTAGGTGTAGAATCCGGTTACGTTCAATGCCCAGTTGTCGTCGAAACGGTGGCTGACGAGCAGTTGATTGTTGATTTGCAGGTAATTGTCGGTCTGGTCGTCGAAATATGCCACTTTCGTTCCGTCGGCGAGCATGAAGGGTCCGTCGGAGGTCGCGTATTGACCGCTGTCGTGGTAACGACGTCCGTAACGCTCCATGTCCTCTTTCGATACGCCATTATAAGTAAGGTATGTCTTCGCCTTGCCGCCGAACGAAATCAGTTTCACCATCGTGCCCGAGTCGTAGTACGCACCTTGAAACATATACGATTTCAAGTCGGTGGCACCGCGGTCGATGTAGCCGTCCGAACCTATATGCGACAGTCGCGCGTCGATTACCCAATGATTCCGGATGAGTCCCGAGGAGATGTTCACGGCCTGCTTGTTGGTGTTGTACGAGCCGTAGGACATCGATGCGCATCCGCCGAAATCGGGCGACAGGGCGTCGGTCGTCATGTTGATTGCACCGCCGAATGCCCCCGTACCGTTGGTCGATGTTCCGGCACCGCGCTGAACCTGTATGGAGCCTACCGACGATAGCAGATCGGGCGTGTCGTACCAGTAAACCGAGTGTGAGTCGGGATTGTTTATCGGTACGCCGTTCACCGTAACGTTCAGTCGTGCTGCATCCGTACCTCGCATACGAATCGATGTTCCGCCGATTCCGATGCCGGTTTCGTTCGTCGCTATCATCGACGGAGTGAGAGTCAGCACCGACGGAATGTCGAGCGCGTAACTGCCGCGTACGATTTCATCGTGCGAAATGTCGGCGCGTGCTGACGGGGTGTGGCGTTTCGCACGTGTCGCCGTAACTTCTACCTGCTGGATTTCGTACATCGAAATCGAGTCTTGCTGTCGGTCTTGATTCTGCATCCGTTGCTGCGCCGATGCCGCGCCTGTCGCGAAGAGTGCGACCGCTCCCGAAAATAAAAAAATCCTTTTCATAACGTTTTATAAGTTAAACAGTTTGAAAAGGGGTACAATATGCGATTATGCACGCTCCCGGTTTCGGCATTATCCGTATCCGGTACGATGGGTATAATCTCAGCCGCCCGACTTTCGACGGAGCAGCACCCCTTGTTTCGGGTGCGAAGATACGAAAAGTCGGGTGCAAAGCAAAATTTTTTTTCGGGGTCGTCTGTCGCCGACCGAGAGTTTAATGTATTTAGGTCGCGGCGGCGCAGATTGCAGCAGTCCGGCATGGCGGATCATCGGATACCGACCGGCATCCGGAAAGCAGGATTTCCCAAAGACCGTTCTCGTAAAAATTACGCCCGACCTTGTGCAAGGTCGGGCGTAATTCGTTTGCCGGCAGCCGTCGTTACAGGAAACCCTCTTTTACGAGCCACTCTCTGACTTTCACCCAATCGACGTACGGTCGGATGCAGTTCGCCGAACTCGTCAGCGGACAGCCGAGCGCACTGTCGTCGATATAGAGATCGGCATGCGGTTTCAGCGATTGAGTCCACTTCTTCTGTTCGGGATTGCGGTTCACGTCGAAGAGCGGAATGCCGTTCCTGTTGAACCACTCCACAGCCTCTTTCTCCAACCTGCCGCTGCGCATCGTGTAGAGAATCAGCCGGCATCCGGCATCCGTCAATTCTTTGAGTACGGGTGCGGCTCCTATGTCCGTTCCCATGTAGGGATATTCGTGCGTTACGCAGGTTCCGTCGAAATCGACCGCTATTATCAATCCTGATGCCATTGCCGGTTAGTGGTTTAATCGTGTGTGCCGTTAATTTCCGTTAGTATATCGCGCGTCGCGACGCGTGCCTTCTCAGCAGTTTGCCGATGCCGATTTTGTTGAGGAATCTTCTGAATGCCGACTGCGGCTCCTCGTCGCCGTCCGCATCGTAGTTGTAGGTGTATCCGTATCCGTAGCGATGGTTATGTTCGCTCGCGCCGTTGAGTACGATGCACATGTTGCGCAATTTCTTTTCGCGATACAGTGCGTCTATATCAGGCAACTGACGACGGTCGAGCAGCCCCTCGCGGACGATGTACAGACTTAAATCGGCTACACGGCTCGTAATGAGCGCATCGGCGATGACCATTGCCGGCACGCTGTCGATGATTATGTAGTCGTATTTATCGCGGCATTCGGCGATGAGTTCGTCCAAACGGTTCGAAAGCAGCATTTCAGCCGGGTTAGGCGGTTGCAGACCGGCATAGACGAAATCGAAATTCTCGTGCAGTCCGCTCTTGGCTATGATGTCCGAGACTCTCGTATTCTTGTCGCTGATGAATCGCGAAACTCCGTTCGGATTGTTGCGCTGTCCCATGTGCTTGGACAATGTACGGCGGCGCAGGTCGAGGTCGATCATCAGTACCTTGTTGCCTGAGTATGCGAGCGTGATTCCGAGGTTGGTCGAGACGAACGTCTTTCCCGAATGCGCATTGGACGACGTGATTTGGATAACCTGCTGCTTGCCGTCGAAAGTGTTCATGAATCCCATGTTGGTGCGGATGATTCGGAACGATTCGGAGATATTGTCGCGTCCGTTTTCGCGAACGGCTATACCGCGGTGTATGCGTCCGTCGAAGAACGGTATATCGCCCAGATAAGGTACTCTCGTGAAGCGTTCGATGTCGCGTCTGCCGCGCACCGTCGTGTCGAACATTTCGCGCAGATAGAGGATGGCGAACGGAACTGCCAGACCGAGTGCCAGCATGGCGAGCATGATAATCGGTTTGCGCGGTGCGACCGGACGAAGCGGACCGAATGCGGCGTCGATTATGCGCGCGCTGTTTTCGGTAATTGCGAGCGAAATGGCGTTCTCCTCACGTTTGTTGAGCAGATAGAGGTACAACTCCTCCTTGATGCGCTGCTGACGCGCGATGGAGAGGTACTCCTGCTCCTGCGACGGTACGGAACTGATTCGCAGGTTGGTCTTGTTCTCTTCGCGGCGCAGGTTGCCGAGTTTGATTTCGAGCGTTGCGATAGTGGAATCGAGCGATGCGAGAATGGCATTCTTCATCGCGATGCGGTCGCGGTCGAGTTGCTGGATGACAGGGTTGTTGGTCGCTCCGTTCTGGCTCAGTTTCTCGCGGCGCAGAATCAGTTCGTTGTAATTGGAAATCTGATTCGACAGCATCGACGCCGTCGAGCCTTCTCCGAAGTTGGTTACCGGAATGAGGTTGTACTCCTTGTCGGCATCGTTCAGATAGTCCTTGACGAACTTCGCCATTTCGATTTGGCTGTCTATGCTCAAACCTTCCGTTTTGTACTGCGAACTCTCGGTTATGCTGCGCTTGGTTTCGGTTTCGATATCGACCATGTTGTTGCGGCTCTTGAATGCCTTGATGTCGTTGTCCACCGAACCGAGTTCCTTGCTGATTATCGTAAGACGGGCATCGATGAAATCGGCGGTCGCCTCCGCAATCTGCTGCTTGTCGTACACCGCATCGTCGTTGTACACCTCTATAAGAGTGTTGATGACGTCTTCGGCACGTTTCGCCACGACGTCGTTGAGCGAGATGTTGATGATGGACGACATTTTGTTCGCCACCGACGATTTGGTTGCCGAACGGTAACGGGTCGCAACGACATCCTTGTTGCTCTTGGATACGTTGATGGTTTTACCGATATATTCATCGTCCATGTAGAGAGTCTTCTCGACGATGATTTGTCCGTCCGGAGTTACGATGGATTCGCCGTAAGGCGCGGTAGCAACGAACTCCTTGTCGGTGCTGTTGTCCACACCGCGCTGCACCGGACGTTTGAAATGCGAAATTTCGACCTCGTTTTGGAGCAGTTTCACGCGGAACGAACAACTCGCGTTCTCGTTGTTGTTTACGAATTTGACGTTGATAGGAGAACGCTTGTACAGGTCTACCGTGCGCAGACCCTGACGGGTCGAGTAGTTGATTGTCAGGTTCAGCCGCTGTACGACGTCGAGCATCAGACGCCGTGCTTGCAGCACGAACAATTCGTTATCGACATTGCGGCGGGCGGACAATCCTGCGAGTTCGCTGAATGCCGCCACTTCGGTCGAACCGCTGCCCTTGCGGCTGTCCTTGACCATGATGGTCGCGTTCCGCTGGTAAACCGGCGACGTTTTGAGGATATACAACGCGCCGATCGCCAAAAACACCGCGACCGAGATAGCGAACCAGTACCACTTGCGCAGTACGATGTCGATGATGTCATGCAACGTGAATGACTGTGTGTCGTTCACATCGCCGTCCTGGGCGGTATTGATGCCCATTTCGTTCGGATTCTGTTCTGCCATTTATTCCGTATTTTTTGATTTCTATTTCTTCGAGTATGCCAGAATCGAGATTACGAGCGAGGTCGCCGTCAGGAGCGTACTTGCAATCGAAATCCAGAAACTGCGGTTTTGGTTGATTTCCGCCGTCGCCGACTTGTAACGGTTCGGCTGAACGTAGACCACGTCGCCCTGTTGCAGGAAATACGCAGGCGATGTGAGCATGTCCGATTTGAGCAGGTTCAATACGTATACCTTGTTCACTCCGTTCTCGTTGCGGTGCACGCTGACATTCGTACGGTTGCCGTAAATCGTCATGTCTCCCGCCATTGCGAGTGCTTCGAGGAGCGTTATGCGGTCGCGGGTGATGTCGAACTGACCCGGACGTGCGACCTCGCCCAGAACGAATACCTTCATGTCGGCGAACTGGATGTTTACCGTCGCATCGCTGATATAACCTCCGGCGATGATTTTGTTGGCGATTTCGTCTGCGAGTTCCGACCGCGTTTTGCCGACGCAGTATACGTCGCCGATGATGGGCATGTAGAGATAGCCATGTTCATTTACCGTGCGGATTTGCAGCGACTGCGTGCCGTTTACGCTGGAATTGCCGTAAGGGCTGTTGGTCAATGAACTGTAACCGGTTGCCGTGTTGAAAGGATAGGCGAGTTCGGTATCCTTGCTCGAAACGACGACGGTGAGCCGGTCGAGCGGTTTGATGCGGATCTGCTGCTCGTTCGGAAGTTTGATTTCCGAATTGTTTTGAATATCCTGCATGTAGACGATTCGCTTCTGCGGCGAACATGCACCGATACAGGCAGCGATAATTACGAGGAAGAGTAATTTGATGTTTTTCATTACAATATTTATTAATTCCAAGTTCCAGTTCATATGCGCACGATAAATCAGTATGCGTTGCCGCACACGCATAATCGTACAAATTACCGCAAAGGTATGATTTTATATTCAAACTGCAATATGAACGGATAAAAAAATCCGAAACTTTTACAATTCATTTCTTTTGTTTAATTTTGAAGATTCAAAACAAAATTGCGATATTATGAACCACCCGATATGGAGTTACGATGCAGTGATTTACGAGATGAATATCCGCCAGCAGACGGCGGAAGGGAACTTGCGTGCGGCTGCGAAGCGTCTGCCGATGCTGAAATCGGTCGGCATAGATGCCCTTTGGCTGATGCCGGTATACCCGATAGGCGAGGCCGGTCGCAAAGGTTCGCTCGGCTCCTATTACTCCGTTCGGGAATACTGCGCCGTGAATCCCGAATTCGGAACCATGGAGGATTTCGACGCCTTCGTCGGTGAAGCCCACCGCCTCGGAATGAAGGTGCTGCTCGACTGGGTCGCCAACCACACCTCGCGCGATGCCGTGTGGCTTGCCGACTGCCCGCCCGACTGGTACGAGTGCGACGAGCGCGGCGAAGCGAAAATCCCGTGGGATTGGAGCGATACTGCGAAACTGAACTATGCGAACCGCGACGTCTGGCACGGTCAGGCGGAAGCCATGAAATTTTGGCTCGGAGAACACGCCGTGGACGGTTTCCGCTGCGACATGGCGATGCTCGTTCCGATAGAATTCTGGCAGTATGTCCGTGCCGAATTGCAGAGCGTGAAACCCGATGTCTTCATGCTCGCCGAAGCCGAGGAGACGAACCTCTTCGACAGGGCGTTCGATGCGTCGTATGCTTGGGAAATGCACCATATCCTGTGCGACATTGCACAGGGGCGCAGACGGGTGTGGGACCTGCGCAATTACATCCATGCCGACCGCGCGAAATATCCGTCGTGGGCGATGCGGCTGATGTTCACGTCGAATCACGACGAAAATTCGTGGAACGGCAGCGAATTCGCCCGGCTCGGCTCGGCGGCGGAGATTATGGCTGCGCTCACTTTTCTGCTGCCTAACGGAGTGCCGCTGATATATACGGGTCAGGAGTTCGGATACGACCATTCGTTCCGGTTTTTCGACAAGGACGCTATGCCTCCGCTGACCGAAAACCGCTTCACCGACCTCTACCGCCGGTTGTGCGCCGTTCGCCATGGAAACAGCGCATTGCGGTCAGCCGATGCGGGCGGTTCGTTCATCGAAATCGACAACAACGCACCCGACTGCATGATGACTTTCGTGCGCGAAACCGCGGAAGACAGAGCGGTCGCGCTTATGAACCTTTCGCCGTATACGATTTTTCAGGATTTCCATACGGGAATTTATGCCGGCGAATACCGCGATGCGATGACCGGCGAAAAGTGCGTGCTGCCTGAACATGTATGGGGAGAAACGGAGCCTTGGAGTTACCGCATTCTCGTGCGCGGATGAACCGCGGTCAATGCCGTTTATCGATATGAACGGCATCGCTGCGAAATCTCCGAAAACTGCAAAAAAACGACCGATAATTATAATTTGAGGAAATTATCGCTATATTTGCGCAGATAAATCGTCCGTTCGGATGCGCCGCGTCGTTGCATAGTCCATCGTTTGGTCGTTTATGCCGTTGCCGTTCAACTCCTTGCGGACATAATTCAATAACGCAAATTTGAGAAATAGGAGATGAAAATCGCTCTTGCACAACTCGACTATACCATCGGCGACATCGACGGCAACACCGCAAAAATCATCGATGCCGTGGAGCGCGCCAAACGTGAAAAAGCAGATGCGGTGATATTCGCGGAACAGGCTGTAAGCGGCACGCCGGCATTCGACCTGCTGCGCAAAACCACGTTCCTCGAATTGTGCGACGAGGCATTGTCGAGAATCGCTTCGCATTGCGATACGGTGGCAGCGATAGTCGGTCTGCCGATTCTTTCGGAAAACGGCACCCGCAGTGCGGCCGCTGTCATAGAAAACGGCAAAGTCGTCCGTTACGTTACGAAACGCAACATAACGGCTCGCCGCGAAATGGGATTTCTCAGCAGCGGCGACGGCATCGAGAGCGTCGAAATCGCCGGCGAAAGGGTGGCGGTCGTTGTCGGCGACGATTTCCGGTTCCTCAAAGATGTCGATTGCGATGTCGATACCCTCATCAGCATCAATGCCCGCCGTTACGGCAAGGGACAACTTTCGTCGCGTTACGAAACGATGCACAACCTCGCATTCGTGGAATCGAAGAATATAGTGCTTATCAACCAGATAGGCTGCTCGGGCGAAATCGTTTACGACGGAACCTCCGGAGCAATCGACAAACGCGGACGCCTGACATTGAAGATGAAGAGTTTCGAGGAGGATTTCGCGGTTTACGACACGTGCGCCGACAATCCCGAAGTCGAACTTCCGGAATCGCTTTACAGCCACGACCGCACGCCGATGCACTATCGGGCGGCGGTGCTCGGTCTGCGCGACTATTTCCACAAAAACGGCTACACGAAGGCCTGCGTCGGTCTTTCGGGCGGTATCGATTCGTCGATTGTCGCCTGCATCGCTGCGGATGCCCTCGGCAAGGAGAATGTCCGCGGTCTGCTGATGCCTTCGCAATTCTCGTCCGACCATTCGGTAAAGGACGCGACGATGCTCGCCGAGAGTTTGGGCATAGAGTACAGCGTGCTGCCGATTACAGAGGCTTACATGTCGATTGTCGATACGCTCAAACCGGTTATCGGCGGACGCGGTTTCGACTCGACCGAAGAGAATATTCAGGCCCGAATCCGCACCATAATGCTTATGGCGGTGCAGAACAAAACGGGCTATGTGTTGCTCAATTCGTCGAACAAGAGCGAGAATGCGCTCGGTTTCTGTACTCTGTACGGCGATACGGCAGGCGCATTCAGCGTTACGGGCGATCTCTACAAAACCGAAATGTACGATCTCGCCCGATACATCAACAAAGAGTTCGACGGCGTGATTCCGGAGAACATTCTCAACAAGGAGCCGTCGTCCGAACTGCATCCCGACCAGAAGGACAGCGACATTCTGCCGCCTTACGATGTCGTGGACGCGATTCTGATACGAATGATCGAGCAGGGGCAGCATCGCGAGGAGATTGTCAATGCGGGCTTCGATTCGGCGGTCGTCGAGAAGATACATTCGATGATTATGAACAACGAGAAGAAGCGTTACCAGTTTCCGCCCGTCCTGCGTCTTTCGTCGTGCGCATTCAAGCATGAACTGCTTATGCCTTTAACCAACAAATACGACTGCTGATTCCGCACCTCCTCGGATGAAACATAACGATACCATAGAACACGACGGAACGGTTGTTTCCGTGGAGCGCGGAGAGGTGCGTGTCGATGTCGAAGTCGGCGAAGCATGCGGGGCGTGCGCCTCCCGCGGGCAGTGCGCTTTGGGACAGGCGTCGCAGCACCGTTCGATAAATATCGCGACCTCCGACGCTTCGTCGTATTCGGCAGGCGAGCGCGTTACGGTGGCGGTTCGCCGCGGAACGGGCATCGCTGCCGTGGCGTTGGGTTATGTCGTGCCGCTCGCACTGCTCGTCGCGGTGCTCGCCGCATGCATCTGCGCCGGTTCGGCTGACGGAACGGCGGCAATCGCATCGATTTCTGCGGTTGCCGTTTATTATGCCGTGCTGTATGCATTCCGCCGCAAAATTTCGGAAAAGATAAGTTTTACAATATCAAAATTCAGAAGGTAAATAATGAATACTCTCATTTTTACAATTTTAACACTGTGTATTTTGGGCATCGCCGCGGCTGTCGTGCTGTATTTCGTCGCCCGAAAATTCAAGGTCGAGGAAGATCCGCGTATCGACGAGGTCGAGAAGATGCTGCCGGGTGCCAACTGCGGAGGCTGCGGATTCGCGGGCTGCCGTGCATTCGCCACCGCACTGGTCGAGAACGACGACATTTCCGAACTCTATTGCGCCGTCGGAGGTGCCGGCTGCATGTCGCGCATCGCCGAATATTTGGGCAAAGCCGCTCCGACGAAAGAGCCGCTCGTGGCTACGGTGCGCTGCGGAGGCACCTGCGAGAAGCGTCCCCGCACCAATACATACGTCGGTGCGCCGTCATGCGCCGTGGTTTCGTCGCTGTATGTCGGCGAGACGGGCTGCGCCTACGGCTGTTTGGGCTACGGCGACTGTGTCGCCGCGTGCGCGTTCGACGCTATCCATATAAATCCGCAGACCGGAATCGCCGAGGTCGAGCCCGACAAATGTACGGCTTGCGGAGCGTGTGTCAAGGCTTGTCCCAAAAAGATTATCGAACTGCGCAAGAAATGGGTCAAAAATCGCGCGATATACGTGTCGTGCGTCAGCAAAGACAAGGGCGCAGCGGTCATGAAGGTCTGCAAGGCAGGTTGTATAGGTTGCGGCAAATGTTTCAAGGCATGCGAATTCGGTGCGATTACGATAGAAAACAATCTTGCGTTCATCGATTCGACCAAATGCCGTCTGTGCCGCAAGTGCGTCGGCGAATGCCCTACGGGAGCGATAAAAATGACAGGTCTTGCTCCGCTCGTGAAGAAGGAGGATGCACCGAAATCCGCTCCGGCGGCGAAACCCGCAGAAAAAGCCGAAGCGGCGGTCAAAACCGAAAACAAGGAATAATAAAGATTGAACATATATGAGGAGTTTCCCTATTGGCGGAGTACATCCGTCGGATAACAAAAAATGGAGTCGCGGCAGTGCCATCGAAACGATGGATTTGCCGGATGTCGTAAATATTCCTCTTTCGCAGCATATCGGTGCGCCGGCGGTAGCCAAGGTCGCCAAAGGCGACAAGGTGCTTGTCGGACAACTTATCGCCGAGGCGGGAGGATTCATGTCGGCAAACATCCATGCTCCGATTTCGGGTACGGTTACGGCGGTCGATGCGCAACCGAACGGACAGGGGCTGCGGCAGCCGATGATTACCATCAAACGCGAGGGCGACGAGTGGATGCCCGATATCGACCGCAGCGAAACTCTGGTCGAAAAGTGCGATTTGTCGCCCAAGGAGATAATCGACAAAATCAAGGCGGCAGGCATCGTCGGTATGGGCGGTGCGACGTTCCCTGCGCACGTAAAACTCGCCATTCCGGAGGGTAAGCACGCCGAGGCACTTATTATCAACGGTGTCGAGTGCGAACCGTTCCTCACGTCCGACTATCGCACGATGCTCGAACGCGGCGAGAGACTTATCGCCGGCACGCGCATTCTGATGAAAGCCGTCGGTGTGGACAAGGCGTTCATCGGCGTCGAAAACAACAAACCGGATGCAATCGCGCATCTGCGCTCGCTGCTCGGCAGCGGCAGCGGAATATCGGTGGTTGCGCTCAAAACCCGCTACCCGCAAGGCGGCGAAAAGCAACTTATCGCAGCCGTTACAGGCCGTCAGGTTCCGCCTCCTCCGGCATTGCCTATCGATGTCGGCGCCGTGGTCTGCAACGCCTCGACGGCAGTGGCCGTGTACGAGGCTGTTCAGAAGAACAAACCGCTTGTCGAACGTGTCGTTACCGTTACGGGCAAGAGCCTGAAAGAGCCTAAAAACCTGCTTACCCGCATGGGCACTCCGGTCGAATCGCTTATCGCCAAGTGCGGCGGACTGCCCGAAGGCGATGTCCGCGTGCTGAACGGAGGACCGATGATGGGTCGCGCGCTCGTGAATCTCGCGATGCCGGTGATGAAGGGCTGCTCGGGCATCGTCGTAATGTGCGGCGAAGAGGTGCTGCGCGGCGAGGAGAGTGCCTGCATCAAGTGCGCCAAGTGCGTTTCGGCATGTCCTATGGGGCTCGAACCCTACCTCATATCGAAACTTTCGCGCAAAAAGGCGTGGGACGATGTCGAGCGCAACGACATAACGAGTTGCATCGAGTGCGGATGCTGCCAGTTCACGTGTCCGGCTAACATCCCGCTGCTCGACTATATCCGATTGGGTAAACAGACCGTGATGGGAATCATTCGTGCGCGCAATGCGAAAAAGTAAAGGTGCGCCGGCGTTTGAAATGTGGAAATAAACAATAGAAAAAATATGGCAAACAGATTTTTCGTTTCACCCTCGCCGCACGTGCATGGCGACAACTCGACGGTCCGCATAATGGCGGATGTCATCGTCGCGCTGCTGCCTGCATTGGTCGTGTCGGTGCGTGTCTTCGGATGGAACGTGCTGGCGGTTACGGCTGTATCCGTCGCTGCATGCGTACTGTTCGAGTTTCTGATTCAGAAGTTCGTCGTCAGGGGCGGACTTACCGTAAACAACCTTTCGGCGGTCGTTACGGGTATGCTGCTGGCATTCAACCTGCCGGCCGACATTCCTTTGTGGATAGTCGTCGTCGGTGCGCTCGTCGCTATCGGCGTCGCCAAGATGCCTTTCGGCGGATTGGGCAAGAATCCGTTCAATCCGGCTATCGCGGGTCGTGTGTTCCTGCTTATCGCCTATCCGGTGCAGATGACCTCGTTCCCTGCTCCGCAGGTCGCAGGTTATGCCGACGCCTATTCCGGCGCTACGCCGCTTGCGGCTGCCAAGGCGGGTTTGGTCGATTTCGCCGAATTCGATGCGCAGGGCATGTTCGTAGGCGCGATGGGCGGTTCGTTCGGCGAAGTCGCGTCATTCGCGCTTTTGTTGGGATTCGCCTATCTGCTTTGGAGGCGTGTCATTTCGTGGCACATTCCGGTTGCGGTTCTCGGCACGATGGCTCTGTTCGCTGCCTGCGTCGCTCTGTCGCGCGGCGGTGTCGGCGACCTGCTGTGGCAGTATCCTCTGTTCCATCTGCTCGGCGGCGGTGCGATACTCGGTGCGGTCTATATGGCGACCGACTACGTTACATCGCCTATGACGCATCGCGGAATGCTGATTTACGGTGTCGGCATCGGTGCCATTACGATGTGCATCCGTCTGTGGGGTGCATATCCCGAGGGCATGTCGTTCGCGATACTGATAATGAACAGCGTGGTGCCGCTGATAAACAAATATGTCAAACCGGTGCGTTTCGGCACTAAATAGCGGGGGCATAAGGATATGAAAAGTACTCTTAAAAATATGGTTCTCGTGCTGTTCGCCATTACGCTCATCGCTTCGGCGGGAGTAGGCGTCGTGAACATGATAACCGAAGATGCGATTGCGGCAGCGAAAGCCGCAGCGGTTCAGGATGCGTTGAAGCAGGTGCTTCCGGCATTCGATGCGACCGAAGATTCGGTGCAGACTCTCGACGGTCTGGAAATCAAAACCTACAAGGCGTCAGCCGGCGGACAGACGGTAGGATATGCCGTGGAAACCGCGACCAAAGAGGGTTTCGGCGGTGTCGTGAAGTTGATGGTCGGTTTCGATACCGAGGGACGCATACTCAATATAAACGTACTCGAACAGAGCGAAACGCCGGGTCTCGGCACGAAGATGTGCGACGAGGGCAATCCTCTGATTACGAGTTTTAAGGGCAGAAAACCTGCCGAAATGACGCTCAAAGTCCGCAAGGACGGCGGCGATGTCGATGCGCTCACGGCGGCGACTATTTCGTCGCGGGCATATACCGATGCCGTCGCCCGCGCCTATAAGGCGTTCGAGAGCGTGAACGGCGTACGGACGGATGCAGGCGGTGCGGCGACAGGCGCATCGCAACAAACAAAGGAAGGAGGCAATGATGGAGAATAAGATTGAGAATGTCGAGGCTGCCGGCGGCTCGAAGACCGCTGCGATGCTTCGCGAAAAACTGCTGCTCGTGTGGAAAGGGGTGATTCGCGAGAATCCGACTTTCGTTCTCGTGCTCGGAATGTGCCCGACGCTCGGAACGACGACGAGTGCTGCGAACGGTTTCGGCATGGGTGCGGCGACGATGGCAGTGCTAATCATGTCGAACGTCGTGATTTCACTTATCAAGAATCTGATTCCGGACAAGGTGCGCATTCCGGCGTTCATCGTCGTAATCGCATCGTTCGTAACGATTATTCAGATGCTTATGCAGGCATACGTGCCGTCGCTCTATGCGTCGCTCGGAGTTTTCATTCCGCTGATAGTCGTGAACTGCATCATCCTCGGTCGTGCGGAGGCTTTCGCATCGAAGAACGGTGCATTCGACTCGGCTCTCGACGGATTGGGCATAGGTCTCGGATTCACGCTGTCGCTGACGGTAATCGGTGCCGTGCGCGAAATTCTGGGCAGCGGCTCGATATTCGGCGCGTCGCTCGGCATCGGCGACTACATGCCGCTCGTGTTCGTGCTCGCACCGGGCGGATTCCTCGTGCTGGGATTCCTTATGGTATTGTTTAACAAACTCGCAAAGAAATAGGCTATGGAAATTTCGTATTTCGCAATAATAATAGGTGCGATCTTCGTAAACAACGTCGTCCTCGCACAGTTCCTCGGAATATGCCCGTTCCTCGGCGTGTCGTCGAAAGTCGAAACGTCGCTCGGCATGGGTGCTGCCGTTACGTTCGTTATGGCGTTGTCGTCGATAGTAGTATGGCTTATCCAGACCTATATTCTCGTGCCGCTCGGCATCGGGTACATGCAGACCATCGTCTTCATCCTCGTTATCGCCGCTTTGGTGCAGATGGTCGAAATAATCCTTAAAAAGGTGTCGCCGTCGCTTTATCAGGCACTCGGAATCTTCCTGCCGCTCATTACGACCAACTGCGCCGTACTGGGTGTGGCGATTCTGATGATTCAAAAGGAGTTCAACCTGTTGCAGAGCGTGGTTTACAGCGTATCGACCGCAATCGGGTTCGCACTCGCTCTGGTGATTTTCGCCGGCTTGCGCGAACGTTTGGAGTTCGAGGAGGTGCCCAAGGCATTCCGCGGAGTGCCTATCGCGCTGATTACGGCTTCGCTGCTGGCTATGGCATTCATGGGATTCTCCGGAATGGTTTAGTGCGGCGGTGCCCGCGCTTGAAGCCGGGCGATGTATTTAAGACCGTCCTGCTTTTTTACAGTACAGGGCTAATATTGCGGCAGCCGGCGTGTACAACACGCCGGCTGCTTCCGTATGATAAAATATCGAAGAATCTTTTGTCGCGAACATTCCGCATCGCCTTATTGCTGCGCAGGGTCGTTGAACAGTTTCATTTGAGCGTTTACCGCCTCCTCGTGAAGAATTCGCAGTACCGACTTCACGAATTCGGGGTTCAGCCCGATTTCGACCGCCTGTGCGCTGCGTTTGTTCAGTATTTCGTCGTAACGCTGCGCCTGCAATACGGGCATGTTGCGTTCTTTCTTGCAGAGCCCTATTTCATGACATACCCGCATTCGTTTCGCCAGCAGATTCAGCAAATCGTTGTCGATAATGTCTATCTCGCGGCGCAGATCGGCAAGGCTTTCGGTCGTCTGCACGGTGTTGCGTATTACCAAATTTTCGATTATCGAAGTCAGCGTTTCGGGGGTAATCTGCTGGTCTCTGTCGCTCCATGCCCGGTCGGGCTCGCAATGCGCCTCTATCATCAGTCCGTCGAATCCGAGGTCCATGGCTTCCTGCGACAACGGTGCGATGAATTCGCGGCGTCCGCCCATGTGGCTCGGGTCGCAGAATATGGGCAGTTCGGGTATGCGGCGGTGCAACTCGATGGGAATAGACCATCGAGGGGCATTGCGGTATAGCGAGATGCCGTATTCGCTGAATCCCCGGTGAATCGCTCCGAGGCGTTCGATGCCGGCGTTGTTG